>CAZYYF010000036.1:0-9934 GCA_964650875.1 uncultured bacterium | reverse complement strand
ATTCCACTTTTGACCGCTTCTACAAACTTTGAAGCATCTACATCTATACCCAGGTCTTCAACTGCAAAACCTGCTCCTTTCCACATCATTACAACGAGGTTTTTACCGATATCGTGCAAATCTCCTTTCACTGTGCCTATGGCTAATTTAGCCACAGGTTTTATACCTGCCTGTATTATCATCGGTTCAAGAATTTCCATCCCTGCATGCATAGCCCTGGCTGATATTAATACCTCCGGCACATAAAATTCATTGTTTTTAAACTTCGTTCCTACTATTGCCATTCCTGCGATAAGCCCTTCATTGAGAATCCTGTCCACTTCAATTTTTTCCTGAAGTGCTTTATCAACCAACTCTTTGGTTTTAGGTGCATTACCTGCTATTATATGTTCTTTTATAGCCTGAAGAATATCTGCCATGGTTAATCCTCCTTTTGACATTGCGCTACACTACTTTTGTTGTTATGGGTTTTCTGGTTGTTTCAAAAAAGAAAATATGGTATAGTATAACATACATTTGAAAAGGAAAACAAGTAGTGTATGTATTTTCAGGGCGGTTAGCTCAGTGGCAAGAGCGCTACCCTTACAAGGTAGATGCCGCAGGTTCAAGTCCTGCACCGCCCATTTACTCCGTTTGTCCCGGGTATTTCCGTGTAACGCTTCGGTATTATATTATAAGAAAATAGGTTGTAGAGGGAAAAAGACACTGAAATACCCTGGCAGGCTATAAATACTTATAACGATTGAAACAGTAAGAAAAACACTACTTAAAGCATAGCCAAATTTGACAGAACCCTAATGAAAGGGAGGGATGGAATATGAAAGAGATGAAAATAGGACTTATTGGATATAAGTTTATGGGTAAAGCTCACTCGCATGCGTATAAAGATGTAAACATCTTCTTTGATTTGCCTGTTGTTCCAGTAATGAAGGTTATATGTGGTAGGTCAGCAGGTCCTTTAAAGATGGCTATGGAAAAGTTCGGATGGCAGGAATGTGAAACTGATTGGAAAAAGATTGTAAAAAGACAGGATATAGATATGGTAGATATTACCAGTCCTCCCGATGTCCACAAGGAAATAGCCGTGGCAGCAGCAAAAGAAGGAAAGGCTGTTTTTTGTGAGAAACCTCTTGCGGCAACCTTAAAAGATGCATATGAAATGTTAGAAGCTGTTGAAAAATATGGGGTGAGACATGCTATATGTTTTAACTACAGGAAACTGCCCGCAATTGGACTTGCCAGGCAACTTATAGAGAAAGGGAAGATAGGAAGGATATACCACA
The DNA here is from genome assembly GCA_964650875.1 of uncultured bacterium. Lineage (GTDB taxonomy): Bacteria > Ratteibacteria > UBA8468 > B48-G9 > JAFGKM01 > JALNXB01. Next base: position 8,651 of record CAZYYF010000036.1, on the reverse strand, counting down.
TGAGGGCGGTTTATCTCCAGGACTGGATTCTTGAGCCGGATTTCCCGTTAGTCTGGAGAATGGATAAAAAAGTTGCTGGAAGTGGGGCTCACGGAGACCTTAATGCGCACCTGATAGATATGGCAAGGTATCTTGTCGGGGAATTTGATGAGGTTATAGGTGTAAGTGAAACATTCATAAAAGAACGGCCACTTATTCAGGAAACTGGTATTCTTGAAACGGGCCTCAAGGATAAGGCAAAATCACAAGAAACCGGCAAAGTGACTGTGGATGATGCTACTGCCTTTCTTGCGAGGTTTACAAACGGTGCTCTCGGTTGTTTTGAAGCAACCCGTTTTGCAGCGGGCAGGAAAAATGGCCAGAGGTTTGAAATCAATGGAAGCAAAGGAAGTATATTGTTCAATCTTGAAAACCTTAACCAGTTAGAGTATTACAGCACAGAGGATCCTATTTATGCCCAGGGTTTCAAGACTATTCTTGCAACAGATGCATCCCATCCTTATGCTGCCAACTGGTGGCCAGCAGGTCATATTATAGGATATGGGGAGTCTTTTGTTAATATGGTTGCCGATGTACTTAACTCTATGGAAAAAAATGAAAATCCTATCCCGAATTTTTATGACGGGCTAAAATGTCAGGAGGTGTTAAACTCCGTAGAAGAATCTGTTGTAAAGAAAAAATGGGTAAAAGTAAAACAATAAAACCTTTTTCTTTTTTTTTGAGTCTAAATAATATAGTATAAATCAGTAAGCAAGAATGTTTGTAAATATTTACTGAAACACCGTGTTGTCATTGCGAGGAGCGGAGGGATTGCCACGCATAATACGCTCGCAATGACGTGGTTGAGTAAATATTTACGAATGTTTTATAAATAAGGAGGAAAGGAAAAATGAAAAAGAGATATTTTGTATCAGGTATCACCATAGGACTTTTGGTTTCTTTGTTGGGGTTTTATGTATCTTCAAAAGTAGGCAGTCGGGTTTTTGGAAAAACTCCATATGGACAAACTCCCTATGTGTTTACAGGTGTAGGTGCAGATGTTATAAACACTCAGAACGCTTTTGTGAATATTGCAAAAATGGTAAAACCTTCTGTGGTGCAGATAACTACGGAAAAAACTGTAACACAACGTTATTGGGACCCCTTTGGAGATTTTGAAGAATTTTTCAGCTCTCCGTTTGAAGATTTTTTTGGTAGAATACCACGAAAGCAACAACCTAAGACTTATGAAAGGAAACAACAGGGTTTAGGTTCAGGTTTTATCGTTGACGAAAGTGGGTATATAATAACCAACAACCATGTAATTAAAGATGTGGATAAAATCTTTGTTACTTTAAATGACAATTCTCACAAGTATGAAGCAAAGATTATTGGCAATGACTCTAAAACTGACCTTGCCCTTATAAAGATAGATGCTAAAGGGATATTCTTACCTGCCGTAAAGCTTGGTGATTCTGATGTTATTGAACCAGGAGAATGGGTTATGGCGATAGGAAATCCTATGGGTTTGTCTGCTACAGTGACAGTGGGAGTAGTTAGTGCGAAAGGCAGAAGTGGTTTTGGTATCACTCAGTATGAGGATTTTATCCAGACTGACGCAGCAATTAATCCGGGCAATTCAGGTGGTCCTCTGGTAAATATAAATGCTGAGGTGATAGGTATCAATACCTTTATAGTATCTCCACAGGTTGCATCAAATATAGGTTTTGCCATACCTATAAATATGGCAAAGCATGTGTTTACAGAACTACGGGATAAAGGCAAGGTAGAGAGAGGATATCTTGGTGTTGTTTTGCAACCTCTTGATGAAGACCTTGCAAAATCATTAGGGTTGAAGAATACTAAAGGGGCACTTGTTTCTCAGGTAATGCCTGATACACCCGCAGCAAAGGCAGGAATAAAGGAAGAAGATGTAATAATTAGTTTTGATGGTAAAGAGATACAGGATATGAAAGACCTTCAGATGAAGGTAGCTGAGACACCTGTTGGTAAGAGCGTGAAAATAGTTGTATTAAGGGACAAAAAAGAGGTATCTTTAACTCTTAAGATAGGAGAGATGCCGAGTGACGAGCAGCTGGCATCTATGGTAGAAGGACCTGTTTGGCGGGGAATGAAGGTTAGTGCTATTACAGAAGATATCAAGGAAAGGATGAGAATTAGTGATAACGCGGGTGTTATTGTCACTGGTGTTGAGCCAGGCTCTGCTGCTGACGAGGCTGGTATTTCTGCAGGAACTATTATTCTTGCAATAGAAGGGAGAAACATTAAGGGTTTATCTGATTATAACGAAGTAATAAAGAAACTTCCGGCTGACAAAGATGTCAGACTTCGTGTTAAACAGGGCACAACTATCAGGGTTCTTCTCTTAAAGGGTGGAAAATAAAGGATTATATTCGGAGATTTTAAAACTACTGGCAAGGAAATCCTATTCTGAACAAGAGGTAATGGAAAGGATAGGGGTGGATATTGCAAGTCCATCAGCGAAAGTGATTGTTAATGACTTGCGAACAAAAGGATATCTGGATGATAAAAGGTTAGCAGAATCTATTGTTGAAAAACTTATTGAAAAAGGTAAAGGTTACCACTATATACTCTCAGAACTCTCTCGGAGGAAAATAAAAAAGGATGTCATAGAAAAAATTGAAAATAGTTTTGATTATGAAAGGGAACTTGCATCAGCTCAGAAGTTCTGGAAAGAAAATATAAAAAAGAAAAAACCCTCTGCAGTTTTTACATCTCTTATGAGAAGAGGGTTTTCTTCTTTAACTATGGAAAAAATAGCAGGGTATTGTGATACTAGATATACGGCCAATGATAGTAATGAATAAAAACTAAAAATATGGAAAGTAATAAAATAAGACAGATGTATCTAGATTTTTTTAAGGATAAAGGACATACTCTTGTGCCGGGAATTGGACTGGTGCCTTTTGATGATGCCAGCCTGCTTTTTACCAATGCAGGAATGGTGCAATTCAAGAAGTTTTGGGCCACAGATGCATTTCTGCCCTACTCAAGGGCAGTTACATGCCAGAAGTGTATAAGGGCAGGGGGCAAAGACAGTGATTTTGATAAGATAGGCTATAGTGGAAGGCACCATACGTTTTTTGAGATGCTCGGCAATTTTTCGTTCGGAGATTACTTTAAGAAAGAAACGATTGAATGGGCAAGCAGTTTTGTTTTTGAGTTTTTAAGACTGCCTCCTGAAAAAATATGGGTTTCTTACTACAACCAGGATGCAGAAACAAAGCAGATGTGGAAAAAATTCCTGCCTGATAACAGAATAGTTCCCCTAGGCGAAAAAGATAATTTCTGGGGACCTGCGGGAGAAACAGGTCCGTGTGGTCCCTGCACAGAATTGTATGTTGATTTTGGTCAGGATAAAGCCTGTGGCTCTGGATGCCTTCCGGGATGCGACTGCGACAGGTTTCTTGAATTCTGGAACCTTGTTTTTCCGCAGTACGACAAACAAAATGATGGTTCTTTTCTACCTCTTAAACGGAGAGGGGTGGATACAGGTATGGGTCTGGAGCGCATTTCGCGGATAATGCAGGGTGTTGATTCTAACTATGAGACAGACCTTTTTCTTCCTATTATAAAAAGAATAGAAGAAATCAGCGGCCATAGATATTCAGATACTATTGAGAAAAAAGTTTTTTTTCGGAGGGTAGCTGACCATATCAGAGCTATCGTTTTTCTTATTGACGATAATATTCTTCCTTCAAATGAAGGCAGAGGGTATGTTTTAAGGAGAATTATCAGGCGAGCAACGGTTAGCGCTTCGTATCTTGATATAAAGGAACCTTTTCTTTACAGTTTAAGCAAAATACCTGTGGAAATGATGGGTGATGTCTATCCTTCTTTGAAAGACAACAGAGAGTTTATCTCAAAGGTTTTGTATGAAGAAGAGGAAAAATTTAGGTTTATACTTGAGTCTGCTTCTATGTATTTTCATGAGTTTTTGCCTGAGGTAAAGAACAATATAATGCCAGGTAATATGGCTTTTAAGATGTATGATACTTATGGTATACCGAGGGATTTAATTGAAGAACTTGCTTTCCAGCAAAAGATAACTGTAGACTGGCAAGCATTTGAGAAGGCGCTTGAAGAACAAAAAAAAATCTCAAGGGTTTCTACAACAATAAATTTACAGAAAACAACAATCTATGAAGAACTTCCTTTGAAAGCAACAACGTTTACGGGTTACGAGAGCCTTATAGAAAAAGCCAGGTTAAAGGCTGCCTATCTTGATGCCAAACAGGGACTTTTCCATCTTGTTTTTGATAAAAGTCCTTTTTATCCTGAGAAAGGCGGTCAGATAGGTGACCGTGGAACCATTGAAAATTCTGGTATAAGGTTTGCAGTTGTAAACACAACAATAGATGAAAACGGTTTAATATACCATACAGGAACATTTCAGAAGGCAGGCCTCGAAGAATTGCAGAAATGTAGTACAGAATTTGTTTTGACGGTAGATGAAGAATTCAGGAAAAAGGTTTCTGCGAATCATACTGCTACCCACATACTTCACTATGGCCTCAGAAAAATTCTTGGAAAAGAAGTCAGGCAGGCAGGTTCTTATGTTGGGGATGATAGGATGCGGTTTGATTTTGTTTGCTTTTCAAATCTTACAAATTCGCATATTGCAGAGGTTGAAAAAATCGTACAGGAATCCATTTTCCAGAAACGTAAAGTTACAGTTAGCGAGATGTCTCTTGATGATGCGTTAAAGGCCGGTGCGATAGCTCTTTTTACAGAGAAATATGAGGAAACAGTAAGGGTTATAGATATTGAAGGTTGTCAGAAAGAAGTGTGTGGCGGTACCCATGTGACAAATACATCTGACATACTGCTTTTTCGGATAACAGGTTTTTCAAGTATAGGAAAAAATTTGAAAAGAATAGAGGCTGTGACTTACAGAAATGCCATATCATACCTTGAAAATTACAGACAGATAGTTGTAGATATCAGCGGACAGATGGAAACATCACCTGATAAATTAGCTCTTAGAGTTAAAAAGATGATTGCTGACGGAAGAGCAAAAGATAAGTTGATAGAGAAGTATGAGAATACTCTGGCGTCTATGATAAGCGATACCCTTATATCTGAAAAAGATTTTATATCAGTTAACGGATGTGGTTATTATTATGTTAGTAAGAAGTTAAATATTGACAATCCAGGGCTCATAAGTAAGATTTCAGATATCGTGACTGCTTCACTGAAAAACTGCATATCTTTTATAGCATATGAACAGGAAGACAAACTTCTGTTTGTGGTGAAAGTGGGAGAAGAAGTAAGTGATAAATACCCTGCTGTAGGGCTTGTAAAAGAGATTTCCGGGATTATTGGAGGAGGGGGTGGCGGTAGTGATATTTTTGCCCGGGGGAGTGGAAAAAATAAAGAAAGGTTTCAGGAAGCAGTAACTAAAATAAGGGATATTATACAAAATAAAGGGAAAATAAATGAAAGTGAAAGACTCAATGAACCAGGAAGATGAAATAAAAATTATCAAGGAGATACGTAAAGGAAATAAAGAGGCAAAAGAGTCTTTCATAAAACAAAACCAGGGCCTTGTAATCCACCTTGCCAAACGGTATGCATTCTCTTCAGATATTCTTGCCGACCTTATAGCAGAAGGAAATATGGGGCTTCTGAAAGCCCTTGAGAAGTTTGATTTCAGAAAAAAAGTTAAGTTCGGCACCTATGCGTATTTCTGGATTAAACGTTTTATTTTAAGGGCTGTTATGAAGGAATTTGAGGTATTGAAGATACCTGAAAGATACCAGGAGTTTAAAGAAAAGCTTGAAGATATTAGAAAAGACTATATGTTTAACTATGGGAGGATGCCTACAGATAAAGAGATTGCTGAAGGATTGAAACTTGCTCCTGAGATAGTAAAAAAACTGAAGAAGTATTCAAACCAGGTTCGGGTTATATCGTCAGGGTTTTATGATGGTGAAAAAGAGATAGACTTGTTTGAGGTCATTGATTTTGAGAAGCATGGTGAACCGGGTTTATGGGAAGTCTTAAACAACAGAGATATTCTTGTAAATATTTTCTCCAGGCTTAAGAATAAAAAAAAGAGGGCAAATATACAAACATGGATAAAGGTGCTGGAACTTTATTACGGTCTTGGGGAAGATGGTATCCAGTATAGTTACAAAGAGATTTCTGCAAAACTTAAAATAAGCCGACAGAGGGTTCATCAGATAAAAAAGGTAGCTTTAAATAAACTGAAGAAAGAATGGAAGGAGATAAAACGTGAAAGAACTGCAATCGCTGATAAGAACAATACCTGATTTTCCGAAGAAAGGCATTCTGTTTAGAGATATTACCCCTTTGCTTGAAAATGCAGTAGCATTGAAAAAGGTTTTAGACCTATTCAAATTAGAAGTTCCTTCTGATGTGTCTAAGGTTGTGGCTATTGAGTCCAGGGGGTTTATTTTTGGGGGAGCACTTGCATTTGCGCTTGGCACTGGTTTTGTTCCTGTGAGAAAATTCGGTAAGCTTCCAGGGGAAAAGGTCAAGATAGAGTACAGCCTTGAATACGGTACTGATGCACTTGAAATACACAGGGATGCTATATCAAAAGGTGAAAAAGTTGTTCTGGTGGATGACCTGCTTGCTACTGGTGGGACTGCTATGGCTGCTTGTTCGCTTATAGAAAAGGCAGGCGGTATCGTAGAAAAACTCCTGTTTCTTATTGAACTGGACGAGATGGAAGGTAAAGACAAACTAAAAAATTACGATATTTTTTCCCTTATTCACTTCTGAGAAGTGTCCATAATTGCAGTATCAACGGATAAGGTGTTCAGCTATCTGAACTGTATTCAGTGCGGCTCCTTTCCTGATGTTGTCGCTCACCACCCACATATCAAGTGCGTTGTCCATCGCTGGGTTTTCTCTGATCCTTCCTATAAATACCTCATCTTTTCCTGATACCTCAAGAGGAGTAGGGTAGAGTGACCTATAAGGGTCATCCATTACAATATTGCCAGGGAAAGAAGCAAGGAGTTCTCTTACGTATGTCAAATCAGGTTTTTTGCGGCATTGAACTGTAATACTTTCTGAATGAGCGTTAAACACGGGAATTCTTACGCAGGTAGCTGAAATCTGCATGTTTGGATAATCAAGTATTTTTCTTGTCTCTTTTATCATCTTTACTTCCTCAGTATAATATCCTGGGAATTCTTTTGACGGGCTACCTATCTCAGGAATTGCGTTGAAAGCAATCTGGTAAGGATAAACTTCTTTTGTTAGCGGAAGGCCGGCAGAGTAAGATTTTATTTGTTGTTTGAGCTCATCCACTGCATCTTTCCCTGTTCCTGAGACAGCCTGGTATGTTGAAACGATTATCTTCTCAACTGTATATTGTCTGTGGATGGGAAAGATAGCCATAACCATCTGTATTGTTGAGCAATTTGGGCTGGCGATAAAGCCCTGGTGGTTTTTCAAACAATGGCTGTTGATTTCCGGCACTACTAGAGGGACTCTCGGGTCCATCCTGAAATCTCCGCCGTTATCTATGACTATGGTGCCTTTTTTCACTGCCTGCCATCCGAAGATTCTGCTTGCTCCTTTTTCACCTTCTGTTCCCGCAAAAAAGGCTATATCAACTCCATCAAAAGATTCATCTTCTGTTTTTTCAACTCTGAAGATTCTTCCTGCAATCTCTTGTTCTCTTTCTCTGGTGGCAAGTATTTTTAGTTCACTATAAGGGAAGTTTCTTTTAATAAGTATCTCCACCATTTTTTTACCGACCATTCCTGCTCCGACAACTGCTACCCTATATTTTTTCATTTTTTATTGATACTGTTTTTTTGTATGGAATTTGCAACTGTTCCTGCCAGATACGCCTTTATTAAATCCAGAGGAACAAAAGGAAGAAAACCCACCGTAAAAGCTTTTGTAATAGGAATACGTAGAAACAACGAAAGCCACAAAGTTCCCAGAATCAATATGACAATTACACCTAAAAACATTGCTGTTAACCTACCTGCGCAGGAATTATTTTTTTCTGTCAGTACTCCGATAATGTATGCAGCTGCCACAAATCCGAGCATATAACCTGTTGTGTGCCTAAAAAAACCAGCACCGGAAGCATAAAACCAGTTTATACCTACCGAACCTCCTGTAAGATAAACTATCTGGCTTATAGCTCCAAAATTTTTTCCAAGCAGGACCCCAGCGAGAAGTACAACAAATACCTGTCCTGTGAAAGGAACCGGGGTAAAAGGCAGATTGATATAAAGTTGTGCCGAAAGTCCTGTTAAAAGTGCAAATCCGAGACAAACAGACATCTTTTTCAAAAAGCTCAGTGAGGCAAAAAAAATGTAATATTTCTGCCAGAGTATATCCCACTTTTTTATTATATGTTCCATTTTTTCCTTGCTCCTATTTTTATACGGGCTCCTAATTTACTGCTAGTTTGTCACTACAACTTTGAAGATGCTTTAAGTATAGCCGATTCGTCTGCCCGCGGTCCTATGAGAGAAACATAGAAATTCGAGGGTGTGAAAATTTCTTCAGCAAGACAGATAATATCTTTTTTACCGACGGCCTCTATTTTTTCCAATATCTCTTTCTTTTTCACAGCAAAATTCTTCATCAGTTTCTGTTCTCCAAGCCATAGCATATATTCAAGGTTATCTTCA
>CAZYYF010000035.1:0-10115 GCA_964650875.1 uncultured bacterium | reverse complement strand
TTTTTTTCTCTTACTTTCAGGAATCTATTATTGTGCACATAAAAGATGCTTCTGTGGCAAGTTTTCCATTAACAAAGGTTCTGCCCTGTAACTGGCCTATCTTGCCTTTAAGTTTTGTTACTTCCACTTCCAACGCCAGCTGATCCCCGGGACCTATTGCTTTTCTGAACTTCACATTGTCTATACTCATAAAGTATGCAAGTTTTCCTTTGTTTTCTTCCTTGCTCAACATTAAAACACCTCCCACCTGAGCCATAGCTTCTACGATTAAAACGCCTGGCATAACGGGTTTGTTTGGGAAGTGTCCTTGGAAAAACCATTCGTTTATTGTAAGGTTCTTGATCCCTACGGCTTTATTCTCACTTAAATCTACTATTTTATCAACAAGCAGAAAAGGGAACCTATGAGGTATAATCTTCTGTATTTCTTCTACTGACAAAACATTATTGGTGGTTGTATAAAGCACAGGAGAAGATACTCCTCCAAGTTTTTCTTTTTTGTACTGGTCTTTTATTTTTTTTATAAGCCTTGTGTTCAAACCGTGTCCGCTTCTTATGCCGATAATGTGGGCGCATACATAGTCGACAAGAATGGCAAGATCTCCTATTAAATCGCTGATTTTATGCCTTACCGGTTCGTCTTCAAACCTGAATTCATTGTTGATTACCCCTTTATCGGCATCTATCACAAGGGTGTTTTTATAATCTGAACCTTTTCCAAGTCCCAGTTTTTTTAACGATTCTACCTCTTCTTTCAGACAAAAGGTCCTTGCAGGAGCAAGATGTTTTTCATAGGTCTCCGGGGTTATTATGTAAGAGGCATACTGTGATTTCAAAAGCGTCTGGGGATAATCTAATGTATAGGATATCTTGAGACAGTCATTGGGTAACGCTATAATATGCGAGCCGTTACTTGAAATATATATGGGTTCTTTCACATATATGATCTCTTTTTCTTTATCCAGGACTTTTATACCTGCCTTTTTGAAAATCTCTATGAAAGGCTTTGCACTACCGTCTAAACCAGGACATTCGTTTCCCTCCATTTCTATTAAAAGATTGTCTATTTCCATAGCATATAGGGCAGAAAGAAGGTGTTCTATGGTATGAATCTGGAAAGAATTATTACCTATAGAGGTTCTACGTGGAAATTTTGTGTTGTCAAGCAGGTTTTCTATGCCTACCTTCACAGGTTCTGCATCTGGTATATCTTTCCTGAAAAAAATAATACCTGTGTCTGCGGGGGAAGGTTTAAAACACAGTGTGCTTTTTTCTCCTGTATGAAGACCTATTCCTGATATTTTAACTGCGCTTTTAAGAGTTTTCTGGTTCTTCTTCTCCATATATGTCCTTTAATTTCTTTTCGGCTTTTTCTATCTTTTCCTCAAGTTTTTTAAGCCTTTCTATAAGTTCAGGCTGCTTTCTTGAGTATGCCTGTAGTCGCATATCTTCCCATTTCTCCCTTGCGGGAAATCCTGTTACATGGGTATTGGCAGGGATGTTTTTAGTAACCCCTGCCTTACCTCCTATAATGGCATTATCCCCAATGCTGATATGTCCTGTAATTCCTGCCTGCCCTGCAATAATGACATTTTTCCCAATGACCGTGCTGCCGGATATTCCGACCTGAGCCACTACGATTGTGTTGTCTCCTATACTGACATTATGGGCTATCTGCGCAAGGTTGTCTATCTTAACTCCGTTGCCTATATATGTCTTGTCAAACCTTGCCCTGTCTATGGTTACATTTGAACCTATCTCTACATCATTGCCTATCTCTACAATTCCTATCTGAGGTATCTTGTGGTGTATCCCTTTTACTGTGGCAAACCCAAATCCATCACCACCTATGACTGTACCAGGATGTATGATAACTCTGTCGCCCATAGTCACACGCTCTCTTATAATCACATGGGGGTAGATAAGGGAATCTTTTCCAATTTTGGTATAATGTCCTATGTAAACACAAGAACCTATAACTGTATTGTCACCTATGACTACATGTTCTTCTATAACAGCATATGGTTGTATGGAAACATTTTTCCCTATACTAACATTTTTCCCTATAATTGCCGTAGGGTGTATACCAGGAGGAAAAACAATAGATTCAGGTCCCACAATATTAAGCATATTGGCAAACGCAAGAGAAGGGTTGTCAACCTGTATCAAGACAGCGCTAACAGTATTGTTTATATCAGACGGAACAAGTATTGCTGATGCCTTTGTTGATTTTAATAGAGGTCTGTATTTGTTGTTTGCAATAAAAGTAAGGTCTCCTGTTTTAGCTTCCTTTATACCAGAAACTCCTGTAATCAAGACTTCTTCATCCCCTATAACTTTTCCTTCAAGAATCTTTGCAATTTCCTTAACCTTCATCTTCATTTACCTTCTCTTTTTTATTTTTTATTAAGTGCTTTTATTATTTCCTGCGTTACATCCATACCTGGATCTCCGAAAAAAAAGACCCTTGAATCAAGAATAGCAGAGAAACCATTTTTAGTTCCGTAATTTTTTATCTCGGCTTTTATTTCTTCAAGAAGATTTTCTTCAAGTTCTTGTCTTTTTGCATCAAGGGCCTTGGTTGTTTTATTCCATAGTTCGGAAAACTCCTGTTCCTTTTCTTTTATCTCTGCTTCTTTTTTTGCTTTTTCTGCTGGTTGCAGTAGGTCTTTTTTTTGCTCAAGCTCGGAATGCAAGTTTTTGATTGTGGTTCCAAGCTGGGTTATTTTTTGTTTCTCGGTTGCCACGTCCTTTTTCAATGTATCTTCAGCCGCTTTTGCTTTATCGTAGTTTTCAAAGACCTCTTTTAACTCTACATAACCTATTTTTAATGATGCCGCTGCCTGTGCCTGATACTGACCGAAAAGAAAAATAATGGATGCTGATATTGTTGCCATTAGACATTTAATAGTATTATTCATTATACCTCCTGTATTGTGCTAAAATCCAAAACTCATCCCTAAGTGAACTCTGCCGTTAGAATCACCTGGTCTTTGGTCAAGAGCATACCCGTAATAAACTTCTATGGGCGCATTCAAGATGGGAACAACAACTTTTATTCCCACTCCTACGCTGGTAAGTAAATCACTGAAATCCTCAAAGCTGTCCCATACATTGCCCGCATCAAAAAAAACCACTCCTTTCAGTATGTTTTGATATAAAGGATATATCAATTCAAAATTTTGTGCAAATAAAGCCTTTCCTCCTACAAATTCTCCAGTAGTTTCATCTTGAGGACTTATAGTTCTTTCTTTGTATCCTCTTACGGTACCTATTCCCCCGCCCCAGAACCTTTCATATATAGGGATATCGTCTGTATCTTCCGTCTCCTCAATAAAACCTGCACGTGTTTTACTGTGAAAAACAAATTTCTGAAATGGATAATAAAAGTCATTTTCAAACACAGGTTTTATAAAATCAACATCTCCCTGAAAAATTCCTCCTGCAGATTCAATGGAAAGTCTTGCCATATTTCCTTTTGATGGGGTTCGCACACTGTCAAGAGTACTGTGTGTTAATGTGGCAGTAAGGCTGTTTTTCCTTTTTTCTCCTGCCTGTCCCTGCACACTCACAATCTCAATATCTGACAGGTCTATAAGTTCAGTTTTAGCGGTAAACCCAAGTGATATATTTTCCCACCTTCTGCTTACTCTAAGATCTATACCTGTTGCCTCTTCTGTATAGTCACTCCATTCTCTCCTCGTTCTGTAAATGTCGGCGCCTACAGATACCGGCTTGTCAAGAAAGTAAGGCTCTGTAAAACTTATCCTGTAGTTTCTCGCTTCTGTCCCGAGTTCAAGAGAAACACCAAGATTTTGCCCACCTCCTGTAAATGACCATGGGTTTTTTATATCAAAATTGGTCTGCTGGATGCTTATAACTCCTATAATATCATCTACACTGCTGTAACCACCTCCTATAATAAATAGCCCTGTTTTAGCCTTTTCTTCAACATCAACTACCACATTGGCAACACCAGGAGTATCTGTAAATTCAGGATATATATCTATTTTTTCAAAATAGTTGAGGTCAAAAAGTTTGTTAAAACTTTTTCTGACAGCTGAAGAAGTTATGGTATCAGAAGGCTCAATTTTCAGTTCTCTTCGTATAACCTTGTCTTTTGTTTTTTTATTGCCTATTACCTTTATTTCTCCCGCACAGTAGATGTCTCCAGGTTCTATGAGATAGGTAATATTTATAACATCGGGTTTATCGGATGGCAGAGGTATTTCCATAACCTTAGCTGTTATATAGCTTTTATCCATATAAAAATCCGATATCTTTTTTCTGTTCTGATCCAGTAACTCTTTGTTGAACACACTTCCTTTTTCTTTCAAAGGAAGTAGATCTTTTAATATTTTTTCTTCTACGAGAATATCTCCTTTGAAAGTTATTTCTCCTAGAAAAAACTGCTTACCTTCCTTTATGGTTAAGTTGATAAGCATTCCCCCTTTTTCATGAGGCAGAATATTTTTTGTTATTTCAATATCTATGAACCCTGCATTCCTATAAGATGTTTCGAGTATTTTAATGTCTTTTTCAAAAATATCTTCTTTGAAAGTGCCTCTCTTAAAAGGCATACGACGTTCTTTTGTCTTTATCATTTTTTTGATTTTACCACAAGAGAAAAAAGAGTTTCCTTCTATTGAAATCTCCCTTACATATGATTTTCCTCCTTCTGAAACAAGTATGTTGATAGCAACTGTTTCTTTTTCCTTTTGTTCTACAACAGCGGTTTTTACGGTTGCAAGTTTAAATCCCTGCTCCCGATATTTGTTTTCTATTGCAGCAATACCTTCTTTCAGAAGAATTTCATTAAAGATATCACCTTTCTTTACACCAATCAGCTCTGCAAGTTTTTTTGTTTTCAATGCCCTGTTACCTTTAAAGTCAATGCTTTCTATCACAGGGTTTTCAACCAGGTAGAATTTTACAGTGGCTCCCTCATCTGATGTTTCTATTTCATACCTTATACTTTTGAAAAAACCTGCTTCTCCAATTTTCTTCATATCTCTATCGAGTATTTCAGTATTAAGATCCATACCAGGTTTTGTCTGCATGAGCGACATAATTTTCTGTCGACTTATCTTTTTATTGCCTGAAAACTCAATGTTCTTTATGGTCTGGGCAAATAAAACGAAGGTAGTATTAAATAGAAGTAAAGGTAGCAGAATCAGTATTTTCTTCAATGGGGGCCTCAGTTGTTTTGGCTATTTTAAATGTAAGACTTCCTTTTCTTAAGTTGATAAAAACGGTTGAATGTTGGGGGTCTGCCTCTCTTAAAATTTCCTCTGAAAGAGGGTCTTCTATGTACCGCGATATGGCTCTTTTCAGATGCCTTGCACCAAACTCTTTACTTGTTCCCTTTTCCAGAAGGAATGTTTTTGCTTTTTCTGATATAGAGAGGTTAATGTTGATTTCTTTTAGTTTTTGCACGACTTTCGCCAGTTCAATATCCACGATATCTCGAAGATTTTCCGTAGTGAGAGGATTGAACACAATTATTTCATCCAGCCTGTTTAAAAACTCTGGGCTGAAGGTCCTTTTAACCTCCTGGTTGATAAGTTCTTGTTCTTTCAATCTTTCACTGTAACTGGCATCTTCCTTGGTGGTAAAACCTATGACGGACCTGTTTTTAAAGAGATGGTTTCCTATGTTTGAAGTCATAATAAGTACGGTGTTCTGGAAATTCACCAGCCTGCCAAAACTGTCGGTTAAACGACCGTCTTCAAGCACCTGCAACAACAGGTTAAAAACTTCTGGGTGTGCCTTCTCTATTTCGTCAAGAAGTATAACACTGTAAGGTTTCCTTCTAATTTTTTCAGTCAGTTGTCCTCCCTCTTCATATCCAACATATCCAGGAGGAGCACCTATAAGCCTGCTGATAGAAAATTTTTCCATGTATTCTGACATATCTATCTGTATCAGAGATTCTTCCTCTCCGAACAAGAATTCTGCCAGCACCTTAGCAAGCAGTGTCTTACCCACTCCTGTAGGACCGAGAAAAAGAAAACTTCCTATGGGTTTGTTTTTGTCTTTCAACCCTGCCCGTGAACGTCTTATGGCCCTGCTTATGGATGAAACTGCTTGTTTCTGACCAATGACAATATGTGTGATGAAACTTTCCATTTCAAGTAGTTTCTCTTTTTCTTCCTTACATATCTGAGCAACCGGAATTCCTGTCCACTGAGATACTACTTCTGATATGTCTTTTTCGCTTATCTGCCTGTCTTGCTCGGGAATGAGGTTTGTCCAATTCAGTTTGAGATAGTCAAGCTTGTTTTTAAGCTCTCTTTCGTTGTCCCTAAGAAAAGCAGCCTTTTCAAAACTCTGTTTTTTTATCTCTTGTTCTTTTTCCACAATCAGTTTAGCGATTTTTTTCTGAATTTCTTCTATCTCTTTAGGAGGTTTGTAAATCTGGAGTTTTTTCCTGCTTGCTGTTTCATCTATGAGGTCAATGGCCTTGTCAGGAAGGAACCGTCCTGTTATATACCTGTTACTAAGTTTTGCTGCGGCAATAATGGCAGAATCGGAAATTTTTAGTTTATGGTGAAGTTCGTATTTTTCTTTAAGACCTCTTAGAATCTCTACTGTCTCCTGTTCACTTGGCGGATTTACTATAATAGGTTGAAATCTCCTCTCAAGGGCCCCATCTTTTTCAATGTATTTCCTGTATTCATTCAAAGTGGTTGCTCCTATACACTGGAGTTCTCCCTGTGAAAGAAAGGGTTTTAAGATGTTGGAAGCATCTATGGCTCCTTCTGCTCCTCCAGCTCCCACGAGGGTATGTATTTCATCAATGAAAATTATAATGTTTCTTGTATTTTTTATTTCGTCAATGACAGTTTTGATCCGTTGTTCAAATTCTCCTCTATATTTTGTCCCTGCTACAATTGAAGGAAGGTCTAACATTATCAGACGTTTGTCTTTCAGTATTTCAGGAGCCTTGTTTGAGACGATTTTTTCTGCCAGCCCTTCAACAATAGCAGTTTTCCCAACCCCAGGTTCTCCTAACAAAACAGGATTGTTTTTTTTCCTTCGGCAGAGAATCTGTATTAATCTTTCGATTTCAGATTCTCTTCCGATAACAGGGTCAAGTTTTCCTTCTTGTGCAAGTTTTGTCAGGTCTTTTCCGAAAACATCAAGGGCAGGAGGCCTGGTTTTCGGAAGGGGAGTAGAGGCAACTGACGGTTTGTTGTAAACCGGCCAGTTTTGTGCCTGCTTTCCGATAAAAGTTTCTATAAGCTGCCTGGCATTGTTTAGTGTAATTCCACTTGCTCTCATAAGTTTTGAAGGCAGACAGTTTTCGGCAGCCAGCAGCCCAAGCAGTATATGTTCAGTTCCTATGTAATCGTGCGCATAAGAGTGGGCTTCTTCTATTGCAAGCTCAAGCACTTGCTTTGATTCCGTGCTTAATGGCAGCTGTCCTACAGGGATAGGAACTCCTATTTTCATGTTTTTTTCTATATCCCTCTTGAGTTTATAAAAATCTACGCCCATATGTTGAAGCATAGCTATACCCATCCCTTTACCTTCTTCTATCATTGCAAGAAGTATGTGCTCAGGCTCTACTCTGTTATTGCCGAATTTAATGGCCTGCCTTTTTGCCCCTTCAAGAAGATCTCTTACACGTTTAGTGAATCTTTCAAACATCTAAACATCTCCTTAACCTATTCTATTCCTTGCGTCATATTATTATTATATGGAATATTTACCTCTTATATATATAATTTTACCATATTTTGAAGATTTTCAACAACCTATAAAATAAAATAGTCTTTATTCATAGATGGAAACCCCTTCTGTAGATGTCAGTTTTCGGAACTCTTGTAAAATGCTTTTGGTAATTTCTCCTGGTTTACCGTTTCCAATTGTCCTTCTGTCAAGGGAAACAACAGGAACTATCTCTGCTGCTGTGCCAGCAAGAAACGCCTCATCTGCGTTAAATATATCGTAGCGCGTGAGATTGGTCTCAGTAAATATAAGATTTAATTTAGCGCTGATATCCTTGAGAGATTGACGTGTTATGCCTTCCAGAACTCCTGCAGAAACAGGGGGTGTAACTACATTTGTCCCTTTAACGATAAAGATGTTTTCTCCAGTACCTTCACTTACCAAACCTTCCTGATTCAACAGTAGCGCCTCCGAAAAACCTGAGTTGTTGGCTTCTATCTTTGCCAGGATATTGTTCAAGTAATTTAGAGACTTAATTGCCGGGTTCACTGTTTCAGCAAGATTTCTTCTTGTAGATGCAGTAATCATATCAAGTCCCTTTTCGTATAAAGACTCAGGGTAGAGAGCTACTTTACTTGCTATTATGATAAGCGTGGGGACCTTGCATGTAAGAGGATTTAGCCCCAGGTCACCTATGCCTCTGGTAACAATCAGCCGTATATATCCATCCTGTAATTTGTTTGCCCTAACGGTTTGTATAATGGTGTTTTTCATGTCGTAAAAGTTGAGAGGGACCTCTAATAATATTGCCTTTGCCGAGTTATATAGTCTGACAAGATGTTCATCAAGTTTGAAAATTTTGCCACTGTAAATTCTGATGCCTTCAAATATGCCATCTCCGTATAACAATCCGTGGTCAAATACCGATATTTTTGCTTCTTGTTCCTCTACTAATTTTCCATCAAGGTATATAAGCATTTTCATCCTCCTGTGGACCGAATCATTTATTTTTATATTTTATGTTACTTTTTTTTCTCTGGCAACGGACTCTAAAATCCCTACCATAATTATAATGATAAATACCTGGATAAGCACCAGAGTACCTCCAAAAACATTTAAGCTTTTCAGTAAAAGTGCACCTATCCCTGTAGAGATGGTTAATAGATATATAAACAAAACAGCCTGTCGTTGAGACATCCCCAGGTTGACAAGTCTGTGTGATAGATGGTTTTTGTCCGCCTTGAAAACAGGAAGTTTTCTGTTGAGCCTTATCCAGACCACAGATAAGGTATCAAAAAAGAGTATGGAAAAAATTATGAGTGGCGTGAAAATTGGAAGAAAAGCCTGCGGTGTTTCATATCTGTAAAAGGTTAAAAGAACAGAACTTGTTGCTAAGAAAAAACCAATGAAGCTGCTACCGCATTCTCCCATAAAAATCTTTGCGGGAGGGAAGTTATATCTTAAAAAACCTGCTAAACTGCCAAGAAATGCGGCAAGTATGGTTGCGATAAATAGATATTGCATTTGTAGGGCGAATATGAAAAGGAATCCTCCTGCGATAAAGGCAACGCCTGCACTCAAACCGTCCATGTTGTCCATAAGGTTGAAGCTGTTCATTATAAGAATAACCCATGCCACAGTCAGAATAAAAGAGTGAAAAAGGGTAGGCATAAAGAAAGAAATTCTTATGCCTTCTGCAAACAAGATTATAGCGGCAATAATCTGCAGGCATAGTTTTTGTAAGGGTTTTATTCCTTTTATATCGTCTATAAGGCCAAAACATATGACTATAAAACCACCAATGAATATTGCAGACAGTTTTTTGAATGTACTTTGTATGCCTGGAATATAAACATGCATAGATTCTGGTAATAACCCATATTTAACAATCAGCAGGCCCGCTGTTATTGTCAAAACAAACGAAAGGTATATTCCCACGCCTCCAAGGAGAGGAATAGGTTGACTGTGAACCTTTCGAGACGAAGGTATGTCAAGAATGCCTGTTTTTTTTGCTACCCACCCGGCAAAAAATGTTAAAATCAGCGATAGAACTGTAGCTGTTAAAAATGCAAGAAGGTAAACTTTATACCACATTTTTATAGTCCTGTTCGGCAGGGAGGTAAACAGATGTCTCTGGCTGTTTTATATGGCGCTGTAATGCAAGCACCCTGTATAACATGAAAAGAATCAATACTGCTATTATCAGAATAAATAAAACGACCGTGAATCCAATAATAGACCTGTTACTAAAAAGTTTTTCTTTTTCATACTTTGCCTGGTAATAGTTTTCTACTATTTCAGCAATCTCTTCAGGTGTCTTTCCTTTTATGAGAGATTTTAATTCTTCCTGCTCTTGTTTTTTTCTCGTTGGTTCCATCTTTTTGACTGATGTTTAAATATATTGTATTATAAATAAGGCAGTTAATCAAATCTAATTATTTT
>CAZYYF010000034.1:0-10141 GCA_964650875.1 uncultured bacterium | reverse complement strand
CACTCACATCCTGATACTTCTATACTGCCAATGGGTTGCCCATCTACCTTTACTGTAAAACTACCCTTTCCCGATTGTACTTCTTCTGGCCAGCCTGTGGTGTAGGTCTCGCATTCTAATCGTGAGAGTGCCCGCGTACGTACCATCAGTTTTGTTGTGCCAGCAACTGGTATATGAACATCCAAAACCACACTGCCTTTAAGTCCCTCACTTAAGGTTTTTTTATACAACAGTTCAGGGTCAGTTACCGCAATCCCATATGCATTGCTGGCTGATTTCGGTTCAAAAAATGGCACCATAGGTTTGTTTATCTTCCCCTCTTCTGCTTCATAAAAATACCTATACCTGCTGTCGGTGCCAATATGCACCTCATTAGAAAACATCCTGCTTTCAAGACCTGAGTGTTCTACTGAGGTCATTACATAAAATCCCTTGGTTTGTGAAGAAATCGTATAGGATTGTCCTGTAAGAAGTTCAGTGTTGACTTTTTCATATCCTATGCCGCTTTTGTTTGAATAATACAGATTGTATCCCTTTATCTCGGCGTGGTACCGCGGCTTATCCCATACAAGTATGTTTCCTTCTACCCTTAAGTTTACGGGCGGCTGGGGATAACGCGTCACGGCTATGTATGCGTCACCTCTCTGGTACTCAGGACGCCCTACGGTAAGCATGGAGGATGCATAAAGCACCTTTGTATAGTCCGGGCTGGGATTTGTAACAGAATATATTATCTTTGCAGGTGTCCTGCCAAGCCTGCTTGCTGCAGCCGCACGCTCATCCGCATCTACAATATTCATCGCGGCAACCGTCCAGAAGGTATCGTGTTCAAGGTCTATCATTATGAAAGGTAACGTGGGAGCAACTTCTGAGTACACAAAAGCATAGTCCCTATCCCTCCTGAACTCATCTGGCCAGCACACATGGTCAAGTTTCTGATAAGAACCTATGAACCTTACAGTTTTTTGATATGGGCAGTTTACACTGACTGTGTTCTGGAAGTTGCTGTGCATACCTAAGGCGCTCATATGTACAAGTGTTCCGTCTTCTAATGTGAGTATGGCATTATCTCCAGAGCGTGGAGAACCACCAGCAAGATTCCACCAGGTATCTCCTTTCCACGCCTGTCTATTTGACTCGGGAATTTGTTTCACTCCAGGGGTTGGAATAACTCTCAACAATCCTCTGGTGTCAGTGAAAGAAAGAGGTAGCATCCATACCTGATAGGGATTTTCATCGGTAAAATAGTTATTTCTATTAATTTCAAAAGCAAAATACCTCGTACCGTTTTTATCAACCGCATGTGTCCAGTTTTTACCAGACTTCCCCCATACCGAGTTTATAGGATAGGCCTCCATGCCTTTTTCACCTACAGGATAAACTACATCGTTTTCTGGGTTTTTAGAAATACTCTTAATACGAAATGCACGAAAATTATTGCCTTCTATATCAGAAATAGCTATCTGTTGCCTATCATCAGACTGCCACACAAGAACTTCGTAGGTTATACTACTAATTTTGGGCCCTCTGCTGGTGTTCATAGAGGGATATTGAATTATCTTCCAACCATCCCGGGAAGGGAAACTCACTCGGTGGGTACCGCGTGTTTCAAGGTTATAAAATTCCACATACTGGTTTGTTCTTATAGGACATATCCAATCTGAAGGACTACTGCCTTTAGGAAGTCTTTTTTCTTCCCATGGAAATAACCAGAGTGTTTTGTCAGACCAGCCTCCAGGTTTATTTAATAAAGGGTTTTTGTAGCGAAAAGATCCGTCTGTTCTAATAACATCTCCAGGCGTTCTGAAACCTGCATGAAAATATTTACCGTCATTACTAAAATCCGGAAAACCTGCATAAGAAAGGTTAACCTCTCCTCCCTGGGTCATAAGCCAGAGTTCTGTTCCGAGCATGGCGTCGCTGAATATCACCCTACCTGGGCGGTCAGGACGTGATATTTTTTTAAGGGTCTCCAGTCCATGTATAAGGCTAACAGTTGTTTTAGCCACCCAGTTTTCCGGCAAAACTGTATCCCCAAGTCGTATAACTTCCATTTCCTTCACCTGCACAATCGCTTCGTGCAAAGATGGATCTTGATAAACCCTCGCGATACCGAGCTGGAATTTCTTTTTTTCTTGGCCGTCCACATAAAAAGGAAGATGTACTTCATGGAACTCACCTGAAATGCCTATGGCTATATGGAAAATATTAACAAGACTGAGAGGCAGCTCTTCTATATAAAGCTTGGGAGCGAAAGAGTTTGACCTTGCCACTGCGCACAAAAGATATCTACCAGGAGGAAGTTCAATATTTTTCGTTATACCTTGCCAGTTTCCTTTGAGGGTAAATGTGGCAATACCTTGCTGTTCGTCATAAGAAAAGTCGCTCCATCCTCCGCCGCGACAACCTTTCCACCCAACAGGCTGACCATCCTTGAGTTGAGAAATATCTAATTTTATACGAAATTCTCCATCTGATGTCTGCCCATTGGCAAAAATATTGACTGCATAAATAATCATAAAGTAGGCTTTTAACAGAGAAAAAAATGTGTTTCTCATTTGGGTTTTCTCCCTTCTTTTATTTCCCTTTAGATCCCCCTGGTGTTTTTCCTGAATCCTGATTTACTACTCAGACCGGTTTCAGACTCTGGCTTTTTCTACTTGTACTCACTTCCAATTCCCTTTTATCTCTATAGCGCGCCAAGAAGAAGGTTGTACCAGTATTCTCTCATTTATTAAGAAAATTGTCAACAAAGTGTAGTTGTTACATTTTGTATTGACATCTTAACTAAAATGTTATATTATATTAGGTTGAGGTAAATACTCTCACATTTTACAAACAACATCAACATCAGCATGAAATAAGATTGAGACGGAGAAAGTAAAAATGGATATAAACCAACAAAAGTATGACGCGACAACAATACAGGTGCTTGGCGGTATAGAAGCCGTCAGGAAAAGACCTGCAATGTATATAGGAGATACCTCTATTTTGGGACTTCATCACCTTGTCTACGAGGTTGTAGACAACAGTATTGATGAGGCTATGGCAGGATTCTGCAACGAGATTTCCATAACCGTTCATACAGATAACAGCGTTACAGTGTCAGATAACGGAAGAGGTATTCCAGTAGATATACACAAAACAGAAAATAGACCCGCTCTAGAAGTTATTATGACGGTTCTTCATGCAGGAGGCAAGTTTGATAAGAAAGCATATAGGGTTTCAGGAGGGCTGCACGGCGTAGGAGTTTCTGTGGTAAACGCCCTTTCGGAATGGTTAGAGGTGGAAGTCAAGAGAGACGGAGAGGTTTTTCACCAGAGGTATGAAAAAGGAAAACCTGTAACATCTCTTACGGTTATAGGGAAAACAAAAACTACAGGTACAAAAGTCACTTTCAAGCCTGATGAAGATATTTTTGAGACCCTTGAGTTTGACGATAGTATTCTTTCCGGAAGGTTCAGGGAACTGGCTTTTCTGAATGCGGGGGTTAAGATACTCTTTGAAGATGAAAGGAAAAACATAAAGGAAGAGTTCTTGTTTGAAGGAGGATTAATTTCTTTCGTAGAATACCTTAACCGTAACAAGAAGGTTCTTTTTCCTAAACCTCTTTATTTCAAAAAAGCAGAAGAGGATGTAGAGGTGGAGGTTGCAGTCCAATACAACGATGGGTACAATGAAACAGTTCTTTCTTTTGCCAACAATGTCAACACCAAAGAAGGAGGCACGCACATAACAGGTTTTCGGGGAGGTATTACAAGGGCTATAAACGAGTATGGTAAAAATAATGGTTTCCTTGACGAAAAATCCCTTGCTGGAGAAGATATCAGGGAAGGACTTGTAGCAGTTGTGAGTGTAAAACTTGCTGAACCTCAGTTTGAGGGGCAGACCAAAACCAAGCTCGGCAATTCAAAGATACGGTTTCTTGTAGAAGGAATAACATCCCAGCAGGTATTTACATTTCTTGAAGAAAACCCTGAACCTGCAAGAGAGATAATAAACAAGTGTATTTCCACAGCAAAAGCAAGAGAAGCAGCAAGAAAAGCCAGGGACCTTACACGGAAAAAACTCTCTGAAACAGGAGCCCTTCCAGGCAAACTTGCTGATTGCACCATAAAGGAACCTGATAAAAGAGAAATTTTTATTGTTGAGGGGGATTCTGCAGGTGGTAGTGCAAAACAGGGAAGAGACCGGCTTTTTCAGGCGATACTGCCTCTCAAAGGTAAGATTATAAACACAGAAAAAGCACCAGTAGAAAAGGTTCTCAGCAACGACGAAGTAAAAATGATTATAAGCGCCATAGGTGGAGGTGTAGGAGAAGAATTTGATGTAACCAAAACAAGGTACAACAGAATCATCATTATGACTGACGCTGATGTTGATGGAGCCCATATAAGAACTCTTCTCCTGACATTTTTTTACAGGCAGATGCAGGACCTTGTAAAACATGAACGTGTATATATCGCTCAGCCGCCTCTATACAAGATAAAAAAAGGAAAAAAAGAGTTTTATATAGACACTGAAATGGAAATGGATAAAATCCTCATACAACTGGCACGGGAGAATATAAAACTTAAGGTTAAAAAGAATGGCAGTTTTCTTGAAGACAACAATAATCTGGGCAAACTTGTTACTGCAAGCAAACGGTTCAGTGAAGTAAAAAAGAACCTTGAAAACAAGGGTATCAGTCTGGATACCATTTTTGCATACAGGGAAAAACACAAGAAGATGCCTTTTTATTGGATAAAAGATGAACAACAGGAGTATCTATTCTCGCAGGAGAAAGAACTTTCATCTTTTATGCAAAAATACGACAAAGAGGAGGTAGACCTTTTCTCAAACGGAGAAAAAAATTATAAACTTGTTGAGTTATACGAGGTAAGGGATATAGAAAAAATTCTTTCAAGGTTAGAAGAGTTCGGCATAGAAATGAGAGCTCCGTTAG
Organism: uncultured bacterium; assembly: GCA_964650875.1. Classification (GTDB taxonomy): domain Bacteria; phylum Ratteibacteria; class UBA8468; order B48-G9; family JAFGKM01; genus JALNXB01. The sequence continues at coordinate 5,196 of CAZYYF010000034.1, read as the reverse complement.
ATGAAATATTTATAGTGGAAGAAGGTGAAAACAAGGCTGAGACCTGCAACCTTGTAGAGTTACACGAAATAATAAAAAACAAGGGCAAAAAAGGACTTCTCGTACAGAGATATAAAGGACTCGGAGAAATGAATCCCACACAGCTGTGGGAAACAACAATGGACCCTGCTACCCGAAGAATGAAGAAGGTTATGCTGGAAGATACTGCAAAAGCTGAGGAGATGTTCACTGTACTTATGGGAGATGCTGTAGAACCAAGAAGGGAGTTTATTGAAAAATTTGCAAGAGAAGTTAAAAACCTTGATATCTGAACAGACAGTAGATTAGCAACAGCAGAGATAAAAGGATGGAGATAGAATGGTAGACGACGGAAAAATAGTACCTGTTGGAATAGAAGAGGAGATGAAGGAATCTTTTATAGATTATGCTATGAGCGTTATTGTAGCAAGGGCACTGCCTGATGTAAGAGATGGGCTGAAACCTGTTCACAGGAGAATCTTATACGGAATGTTAGAGTTGGGAGTTGAGCCAGGTAAGGCACACAAGAAATCAGCAAGAATAGTCGGCGAAGTTATGGGAAAATATCATCCACATGGAGACAGCGCCATATATGAATCAATTGCAAGAATGACACAACCTTTTTCACTGAGGTACCCTCTTATCGATGGGCAGGGAAACTTTGGCTCTATAGATGGAGACCCGCCTGCTGCTATGAGGTATACTGAAGCCAGACTGAAACCGCTCTCAATGGAAATACTTGCAGACATAGACAGGGATACTGTGGATTTCATACCTAATTTTGACGATTCTCTCGTAGAGCCGGTTGTGCTGCCAAGCAAGGTGCCCAACCTTCTGATAAACGGCTCTTCTGGCATCGCTGTTGGGATGGCAACAAATATTCCCCCACATAACCTGAGGGAAGTAGTGGATGCTCTGACTAAATTGATAGATAACCCTGATATAACCATAGAACAGCTCATAGAGGTTTTACCAGGCCCTGATTTTCCTACCGGGGCGACCATATGTGGAAGAGATGGTATCAAACAAGCATACCTGACAGGCAAAGGTATTATAACCATACGAGGTACGGTAGAAGTAGAAGAAGACAAGAAAAGACAGGCCATTATCATAAAAGAAATACCTTATGAAGTAAACAAAGCCAATCTTGTATCCCATATTGCAAGGCTTGTGTCGGATAATAAAATAAACGGTGTAAGTGAGGTCAGGGATGAATCCGACAAGGAAGGTATGCGGATAGTTCTTGAGGTTAAGAGAGGTGAAAATGTAGATATAATAATAAACCAGCTTTACAAATACACCCAACTGCAGACCTCTTATGGCATAATAAACCTGGCGCTTTCTAATCAGCAACCAAAGCTTTTAAACATAAAACAGATGCTTCAGCTGTTTCTTGACCATAGAAAGGAGATTGTATTAAGAAGGGCTGCTTTTGATTTGAAAAAGGCTCAAGAGAGATACCATATTGTATGTGGTCTCATTATCGCACTTGACAACCTTGACAGGGTGATAAAACTTATAAGGGATGCCAAGACTGTTGAAGAAGCAAAAGAGGCTCTTATGTTGACTTTCAAAATGAGCGAAAAACAGGCTCATGCAGTTCTTGCAATGCCTCTTTCTAGATTAACCGGTCTTGAAAGAGATAAGATACTGAAAGAAAAAGATGATCTACAAAAGTCCATAAAGGAACTTCAGGCAATACTTGAAGACCCGGAAAAGGTAAAAAATATTATAAAGGATGAGCTTGCCGATATAAAAAACAGGTTTGGAGACGACAGAAGAACAGAAATCGTTGGTTCCATTGAAGATTTTGACGAACTGGACCTTATACGTCCAGAAGATATTATAGTTACTGTTTCTTCTGAGGGATATATTAAAAGAACGAGTCTTGATCTGTATAAAAGACAGCGAAGAGGTGGCAAGGGATTTATAGGAGTAAAGACCAAAGAGGAAGACTATGTGAAACATCTGTTTGTGTGTTCAACAACTGATACTATCCTCTTTTTCACGGAAAAAGGACAGGTGCACTGGCTCAGAGGCTACCTTATTCCTGATGCTGGAAAAAACGCCAAAGGTAAACCTATTGTTAATCTGTTAACTATAGACCCGGGAGAAAAAATAGCCGCAGTTATACCCGTAAAGGAATTTTCGGCTAACAGTTTTCTTCTTATGGTTACCCAGAAAGGTATTGTCAAAAAAACCAGATTAGATGCGTATAGTAGACCAAGAAGGAGTGGCATTAAAGGTATTACCTTGAGACAAGGAGACAGGCTCATAGAAGTACGGATGACCGATGGACAACAGGATATAGTTCTAAGCACAAAGTATGGGTTGAGCATAAGATTTTCCGAAAACGAAGTTAATCCTATGGGGAGAACTGCCATAGGAGTCATAGGCATAAGATTTAAGAAAGCAGAAGATGAAGTTGTGGGATGCGAAATTTTTCCATCAGATGAGAAAGAAAAATCTCTTTTTACCGTGTGCTCAAAAGGGTTCGGCAAAAGAACTATGATTTACCACTATAGAAAGCAGCACAGGGGCGGCAAAGGCATCATAGACATCAAAACCGGCGGAAGAAACGGGTATGTCGTCGGGATAAAATGCGTCAAGGCGAAAGATGAGCTCATCCTAATCACGAAAGGAGGAGTAACCATAAGAATGACGACGGACGACGCGAGAACGGTCAGTAGGAATACCGCAGGCGTCAAACTTATCAAACTTGCACACGGAGATGTAATAATGGATGTTGCCCTTGTCTCCAAAGAAGATGAAGAAGTTCAAAATTCTTAATCATACAGCAGATATCCGGGCGGTTGTTTACGGTACCAGTTTAGAAAGCCTGTTTAAAAATGCGGCAGAACTTCTCTATTGTCTGATGGAAATAAAATGGAGCCCGACAGAAGAGAAAAAGGATGTAAACATACAGATATCGGCGGATACACTTGAAGACCTGATGGTAAAGTTTTTAAATGAGCTGATATATTATGCGGAAGTTAAAAGATTGGCGGGCAGGCTTTTGGCAAAAAACCTTTCTGTAGAAGAGAATAATTGTCGTATTGTTTGCAAAATGGAAGGCCGGAAGATAGAAGTTCTGAGGAAAGAGATTAAAGCAGCAACTTATCACGGCCTGAAAATAGAGGAAGCAAACGGCGTATTGTCCGTATCCGTCATCTTTGACGTTTAGGAGGGGGTTCTCATGCTTAAAAAGGAAAAAGAGTTTTATAAGGCACTTCTTAACAAGGAAAAGGACCGCATCTGTAAAAATCTCGGGCATTCAAGAGAAATGTTAACAAAGGGAGAAAAAGGTATTCCTACCCATATTGCAGACTATGGAACAGACGAATTTGAAAAAGGATTAGAGATAAATCTTTCAGACAGTGAACAAAAAATCCTCAACATTATCAGAGAATCTTTAGCAAAACTTGAAAATGGCACATACGGAATCTGCGAAGCGTGCGGGAAAAGAATCTCTAAATCCAGGTTAAGTATTCTTCCCTATGCAAAACTCTGTATATCTTGCCAGAAAGAGAAAGAAAAAAGTGAAGAATAAGAATCTTAAAGTTTTTTATCTTACAGCGATAGTTGCCTTTGTAATGGACCAGATATCCAAGATAATGGTGATACATTATGTGGGACGAAATTTATCCTCTTTGGACATATTTAAGTATTTCTCTCTCACAGTGGTAAAAAACACAGGGATCTGTTTTGGAATCTTAAGCCGCTTTGATATAAAACATTTCATTGTGATTGCTTCTTTAGCCATAGCTGTATTTATTTTTATTTATCTTTACAGACAGAAGGAGAAAACCATCTGTTTGCAGTTATCTTTGGGCTTGATTGAAGGTGGAATTGCTGGCAACATGGCAGACAGGATAAGGGTAAATGCAGTTATAGATTTTATTAACCTTCATATCTGGCCTATATTTAACATGGCGGATGTCTTTATCGTTTCAGGTATCTGTATAATGCTTTTGGGAGCATTGGAATCCGAAAAGAGAAATGTAGCTGTTCACTGAATCTCATATTGTTATTGCGGTGATTGGCTTTGTAGTGTGGTTGTCATTAAACGACTGTATTGATATTTAGCATTTTAAAAAACTTGATAGTCAGTTTTTCTATTGGCAGGGGGAACTATGTGCCCGGAGTTTATGAGCCTGGGGAATTTCGTTATATACTGGTATGGAGTTATGGTGGCAATAGGAGTACTGGTTGGCAGTTTGATATTCCAAAAGATTGCCAGGCAAAACGGTTACCCTGAAGTATTGGCATCTAATATTGTCTTCTGGTCTGTGATATGGGGTATCATAGGCGGAAGAACCCTGCATATTATTGTCCAGTTTCCTTATTATTACAGAAACCCTTACGAAATAATATCCTTGAGAAATGGCGGACTTGCAGCTGAAGGTGCAGTGATCTCTGTTATTCTTTTTCTTTACCTTTATTCAAAAATCAGAAGATTTAACTTGCGTAAAACCCTTGATATGATATCAATACCTGCCCCCCTTACTCAGGCAATTGGTAGAATAGGATGTTTTTTGAACGGATGCTGCTATGGTAAACCTTCTCATGTGCCCTGGGCAGTCAAGTTTCCGTATCTTGAAACAAAGGTACATCCTACACAGCTGTACTATGTTGCCTGTCATATATGCCTTTTTATACTATTGATAAATCTTTATAGAAGAAAACTTAAAGAAGGGATACTCTTCAGTACATATCTTATGTGTTTTGCTTTCATAAGATATTCAGTAGACAACCTGCGTGGAGATTTATTGACAAACTATTTTGGCTTATACACGACCCAGGTAATAGCCATCATATTGTTTGTAGCAGGAATCATATGGTTTATCTCAGCAATAAAGCAGCATGAAGTTACCAGTTCTCCTGAGACATCTTCTGATACATCTTGTAAAAATAACAATTCTGTAGTAGAAGAAAACATAGAGAAATAATACGAAATCGCATTCAAAATGCAAGTTCTCATTTTTAACCCCGTTGTCGTTGCGAGGAATGAGCCCCCTCGGTGGTCATTGCGAGCGTATTATGCGTGGCAATCCGACGTCCTTTGTCGTTGCGAGGGTGCCCCCGGGGTTTGTCATTGCGAGGAATGTTTTTTATGACGTGGCAATCCGACGTCTTTTGTCGTTGCGAGCCGTCTTTCGGCGTGGCAATCCCTCCGGT
>CAZYYF010000033.1:1179-10353 GCA_964650875.1 uncultured bacterium | reverse complement strand
TAGATAACACATGGGTTTCCTGTTTTTGATATAAAAATTCCCAAGGTGTTTTGCCCTGCGAGACATTGTTTGATATGGATATAGAAGAGACGAAGTCGTTAGACCTATCCCTGCCGGAGATAAAAAACGTATCACCGTAAACAGGTTTTCCTCATACAAAACTCTGTAGAGATTGAAGCTGGTGGAACTCACTTACTGTTGGGCACATCAGCGCAGAGAGTATCTTGCAGGGCATTTGTCAGAATGTGTCAAAAAAGGCGCTGCACCGTCCCAAGATGAGATAGTCTCCTTTCTGCCGCACAATCTTACTCCTGATATGAGAGAAAGATTAAGGATGAATAAACCGCGACAACTTATCTTCCCAAGTGTATAAACCTATCTGGCTTGCCTCCCAGGATGTCAGGCAGACTCCCCGACAGACACAAACGGAAATTGCAGGCAATAAAATCCGAAAGATTGAAAAACATCAGTAGTTTATAAATGGGTAGACGTGGTTTACTGAGAAGTTACCCTTTTCATTTCAACCATCATATTGTCTATAAGCCTTACCCCGGATACTTTTATGGCTCCAAGAACAAGTGCTCTATCTTCCACTTTTTTTATTGGATTAAGGTTGTCCATTTCTACTATTTCAAGATATTGGAGTTCAACACCAGAAAATCTTTCTATGCTCTCCCTGCCTTCTGTTAAAAGAACATCTGTTGCTGTAATTCCCATATTTTCCACCATATCTTTTATCTTAGAAAGTCCCTTGTAAAGAGCAACAGCGTTTTTTCTTTTATCCGCAGATATATATATGTTTCTGGAACTTGCTGCAAGTCCATCTGGTTCTCTTACAGTAGGACATCCTTTCACTTTAACAGGAATATTGAGGTCATTTACCATCTTTTGTATTATGACAAGTTGCTGGGCATCTTTCCAACCGAAATATGCATTATCAGGAGTAACAATGTTAAAAAGTTTACATACAACCGTGCACACCCCTCTGAAATGACCCGGCCGTAAACTACCTTCTAACTTTTCAGCAAGTGATGACACCTCAACTGATGTAAAAAAATCTTTCCCATACATTTCTTCAACAGAAGGCATAAAAAGAAGGTCTACACCCTCTTTTTTTAGTAACTCAGCATCTCTTACAGGGTCTCTTGGATATCTATCATAATCTTCAGAAGGACCAAACTGGGTCGGATTGACAAATATACTTACAACAGTTTTACAGCATTCTGCGAGAGAGTGTTTTACAAGAGATAGATGTCCTTTATGCAGATAACCCATCGTAGGAACAAATCCTATTGTTACATCTTGTTTTTTCATCGCTTTAACCGCTTCTCTTATCTCTGATATTTTTTTTACAATTTCCATTTAAACATATTCCTTTGTTTTTAAGCTCTCTATGGTTTCTCCTGTTTCAGGGTCTTTGAAATCGGGCGCAATTTCACACAATGGGATGATAACAAAATCTCTCTGTCGGTACCTGAAATGAGGAATAATAAGCGTGCCGTCTCTGATAACCTTATTGCCGTAAAAAATAATATCAAGGTCTATTGTTCGCTGTTCTCCCTTTTCATGAGGAAAGTTTCTTCCTGTTTTAGCCTCAATAACCTGCAAAAATTTAAGGAGTTTTTGTGGAGAAAGTTTAGTAACTCCTTCCATAACTCCATTTAAAAAAATCCCTCCCTTTACATCTTCAGCAGGACGGGAAAAAACAAAAGGGGATATCTTGGTAATAAAAACTTTTTCCTGAATATATCTTAAAGCGTTTAGAATATATCTATGTCTATTATGCATGTTACTTCCCAGTGCTATATATGTTTTAACCATTTATCTTAAAAAAATCTTCTATGAAAATTCTGCTCTTTCTTATGTGTTTTTTTAACCTGAAAGGGAAAGATGAACAATTAGTTACCACGCAGTAGATTCCCCATTCACTATTAAGTACCATATCTTTATCGGTAAAAGAATCAAATATGAAAAGAATTCTGCATTCATCTTTGGCACATATTCGTCTTATATGGTTCAATGAATCTCTATCAAACCTTTCGAACCTTTTTACCCAGAGAGCCTTATTTTCTTTGCAATCAAGAGTATTGTTTAACCACAAAAGAGAACCATCCTCACACATAGAAATATCATTAACTTGCTTAAACCCTAAAAGACATGATAAGTCATTTAGATCATTATCTAACGAAATGTAAAAAGTTTTTTTGTTTATTTTTTCATAAAAAGGCAGGATATGTTTCCTCTTGCCCATACCCCAGAGCCAGAAGAGATTGGCTATAGGTTCAGAGAGGTCTTCCCTCACATTGTTAATAGGATGACTGACTAAAACCCGAGAAGATCTGTTAATAATATTATTTATATCCGCGAATTCTCTGTCGGCTGGAAGACAGATTTCAAATTTCATGTTTTTCATACTACAGGGAAAAGGTAAATTTTTTACAGGAAGGTTTTTTGTAAATCCTATGATAGATTCCCCATTGTTAACAACGAACTGAAATTTCGTCTGTCCTTCAGAAACAAAATCTAAAAGCCCGTAAAGTTCCTTATCTGACAACCTCGGTCTGGTTTCTACCACCTTGCCTTCTACGTGAGTTAGAAATCCTCCAAGAAACAATGTGGCTATTTTTTCTGAAAACCCATTATACTTCAAACTCCTTATGAAGGATTCTCCTGGAAAATCCGATTGCTCTGCAAAAAGACTGAAGTATGCCTTTTCAAAAGTTTTCCCGAGTCTTATATATCCCCACTTCCCTTTTTCTGTTATGCTGTTAAAATTATCTTTAACAGCATACTCAAAAAGTGATATGTCTCTAAAATTTTCTTTAAGCATCTGACCGTAACCGTTAAGAGTAATGATAAAATTCTTCATTGAAGTTTTTCAAACATGCTCTCAAGATTTCTTAACAGGTAATTGACATCAAAGATATCGTCAATTTCTTCTTCTGTAAGATATTTTTGTATTTCAGCATCTTGTTTGACAAGTAAAAAGAAATCCTTGTTGTCATAAATGGATTCAAAAGATTTTTTCTGAACGAGCTCGTACGCGTATTTGCGAGAAACTCCTTTCATAACAAGCGTATTGAGCAACATCTGGGAAAAAAAGACTTTTTTATTGGCATCTATATTCTTATTCATGTTTTTTTCAAAAACATCCATATCTTTTATAATTCTATGCAAAAGGGTTATTATATAGTCAAGAAGAATGGTAGAATCAGGAAAAACAATTCTTTCCGCGGAAGAATGGCTTATATCTCTTTCATGCCAGAGGGCAATATTATCCATTGCAACACTTACATTTTTCTTAATAATCCTTGCAAGACCGCATATCCTTTCGCTTAAAATGGGGTTCCTCTTATGAGGCATCGCTGAAGACCCCTTCTGTCCCCGGCCAAAAGGTTCCGCAACCTCGGATAGCTCGCTCTGTTGCAATAGTCTTATCTGCAAGGCCACCTTCTCACAGGAAGCAGCAATCATACCAACAACTGAAAGGAAAAAGGCATGCCGGTCTCTTGAAATAATCTGGGTTGAAAACATCTCTCTTCCAAGAGAAAATTTTTTACATACGTATTCTTCCACACGTGGGTCAACATTGGAAAAAGTCCCTACTGCTCCTGAAATCTTGCCCACATTTATCTCCTGTATAGCGAAAGTCATACGTTTGCTGTGTCTCAAAAATTCAAAGTACCATCCTGCCAACTTAAAACCAAACGTTAAAGGTTCGGCATGTATACCGTGAGTTCTGCCCATCATTACAGTGTCTTTATAAGCCAGAGATTTCTCTCTTAAAGTTTTCAGAAAATCAGCAATGTCTTTCAGTAAAAGATTACCTGCATCTCTTAACTGCAACGCAAGAGAAGTATCAAGTATATCTGAAGAAGTCAGTCCATAATGTAAATAATATCCATATTTACCTGCTGTTTCGCTGATCTGCTCTACAAAAGCTATAACATCATGCCCGGTTTCTTTCTCTATATTATGTATCTTTTCAACATCAAGCCTGACATTTTTCTTGATATTCTTTAGAGCTGAGGTGGGAATAATACCTATTTTATTCCAACCTTCAAGGGCAGCTATTTCTATATCAAGCCACTTATTTAGTTTGTTCTCTTCGGTCCATATATTTGCCATCTCTGCTCTTGTATATCTCTGTATCATTTATTTTCCCCCTTCAAATCCGGTGAATTTCTCAATTATAATTTCCACGGCTTTATTTTCATCTTCCTCAATATCAAGCCATATACCTTTTTCTTTCTTGAACCAGGTGAGCTGTTTCCTTGCCAATGTTCTTGTCCTTTTCTTGATTATGCTTTTTAGTTCATCCATCGTGTATTTACCATCAAGGAAGTCAAGAATTTCAACATATCCTATGGGAGATTTATACCGAAGTATATCCCTAAATCCTTTCTCTTCTAGATTTTTAACCTCCTGTATCCAGCCAGATTCAAACATAGCGTCAACCCTTTCATCTATTCTATTATACATCACTTCCCTGTTTCTTGTAAGTATAAAATATAAGGGATCCCCCACATCAGCAAGGGTTTTTTTAGGGTTCTGTCTATGCCAGTAGCTTATAGTTTTGCCAGTTAAAAGATAAACCTCAAGGGCCCGTGTTATTCTTTTTCTATCATTTTTATGTATCCTGCTGGCTGCTTCAATATCCACAGATTTCAACTCGCTGTACAATACACTGAGATTTTTTTTACTCAGAAGTTTACGAATCCCATTCTGCTTTTCCATTTTTTCTTTAGGGATTGGAAAAATTCCGTTCATAAGGCTTCTGAGATATAATCCGCTGCCGCCAACTATTATAGGAACTCTGCCCGACAGCAAAATCTTGTTTACGATATGAATAGTTTTTCTTAAAAAAGTATGTACGTCAAAACTGTCTCTCAAGGAAAGGCAATCTATGAGATAATGTGGCACTTTCTCTCTCATCTCAGCAGACACTTTATCCGTACCGATATCTATTTCACGATAAAACTGCATACTATCAGCTGAGATAATCTCTCCATTCACTCTTAATGCAACCTCAAAAGCTATGCGTGATTTACCTATTCCAGTGGGACCACCTATCACAAGAATTTTTTTTGATATTTTGTCACCTTTCATATTATAATAAAATAACATAAAATACCTAACGGATAAAGATTTTTTGTGGAGTAATAGGTCCTGTATTCTAAAAAAAACGACTAAAAAATGATACAAAAACAACAAGAGTTTATATCTCTGCTGAAAAAATATAACCAGTTTCACATAATAAAATATTTAGAGAACCTTACACCTGAAGAAAAAAAAGATATTTTAGAAACAGCAGACTGTCTGAATTTTAAATTGGTATTTGAGTTGTACGAACAATTCTCCTCAGGTAAAAATATATCTTTTAGAGGGTATGAAAAAATAACTTCTCCCGTAATATTCAACCCAACAGATAGGAGTAAAACGCAGGATTTGTGTAATGTAGGCAAACTGTCTATAAAAAAAGGAGAGGTAGCCGTAACGATTGCTGCTGGAGGTCAAGCAACAAGATTAGGCTATCCTTATCCAAAAGGGCTTTATCCTATATCTCCTGTAAAAGGTAAATCCTTATTTATGCTCTTCTGTGAAAAAATAAAGGCACTTTCATCAAAGTATGATGTGGACATTCCTTTTCTCATTATGACAAATCCTGAAAACAATAAGCAGATAAAAGATTTCTTTGAGAAAAACAATTTTTGGGGACTAAATGATAAAAATGTTTTTTTCTTCAACCAGGAACTTCTACCCTCGGTAACTCCTGAAGGAAAGATTATCCTTAAAGAAGACGGACATTTTCTTGCAAATCCGGATGGTCATGGAGGTACCCTTAAATCTATATTTAAAACCGGCCTTCTTCAACAGATGGAACATAGAGGAGTCAAAAGAATTTTTTACTGCCATATAGACAATCCTCTTGTTAAAATTATTGACCCTGTATTTTTGGGATATCATATAACAACAGAGGCTGACTTTTCACTGAAGACCGTGAAAAAAAAACCAGGAGAAAAGGTAGGAACCTTTGTATATGCAGATGGAAAAGCAACAGTTATTGAATACATAGAATTGGCTGAAATCTTAAAAAAAAATAAAAATGCCAGGGAAAAACTACTATTCAATAACGGCAGTATAGGCATACACATTATAAATACGGAATTCATAAGAAATATTAATAAAGATGGTTTTGCTTTACCATACCACAGGCAGAAGAAAACACTTTCCATAGGGAATAAAGAAATAGAAGTATGGAAGTTTGAAACATTTATATTTGATGCTATCCCTTTTGCAAAAAAGGTATCATGTATGGAAACAAAAAGAGAAGAAGAATTCGCCCCTCTTAAAAACAAACAAGGACAAGATTCTCCATCTGATGTGAAAAGGAAGATGTCAGAGCTATATAAAAAATGGCTGGCTACAGCTGGAATAAATGTTCCTGATAATGTAACCGTTGAAATAAGTCCGCTTTTTGCCTGCTGTGAAAAAGAATTTGTCAGAAAAATAAAAAAGAGGAAAGTTATAATCCAGAAAGAAATCTACATAGAATAAATTAGATTTATTACAGAGTCGCTCCTTTTTTTCCTGATTTTTTTTCCATTTCAAGAAGTTGTTTCCCGTATTCAAAACCAGCAAGAGCAACAGGGTCATCACTTCTAATTGTTCTACTTCTAAGCCGGTCTGCGTTATAAAAATCCCGTGTATCTATCATGTTCAAAAACCGTTTCTGAAAATCTTCAAAACTATCGCCATATATATGGTATGAATCCACAATATCAGTATATTGGCCGACCATAATTTTTTCACCTGTTTTCTCCGAGATTTTGCCGGCAATATATTCTTGCAGGGATGTTAAGCCAAAAATATTCATAAAAGCTGCCCTATAAGCATCTCTCGAACGCCAATGAACATTCATCACAAGGTAAGAACCCTTGTCTTGTTTTAATATTCTGCACCAGATTCTCTGCAAACACGGAGGGTCATAAGTCATAGGGTCGTAAAAAGGTATCCATGTTATTGCCTGTGCTCTTCTTGAAAAAGATGCTACTGAAAGTTTTTCTACAATATAATCAACCTGATTTATATATTTTTTTTCAGGCCAGCCGGGTATAGTATAATTGAAAAGCCGGTCATGATAGGTATATGTCCATTTTTTTTCTGTAGGGTTTATCCAGTGGTCATGAATCCCCAGAACAACCTCCTGCCTATATTTTTCAAGATCTTCTATACCTCCGGGAAAACCCAGATGAATCCTCGGTTCAGCAAAAGGCTCATTAATCACCATAATCATAATAGCATCTTTACTTTCAGGTACAGATGGTGTGTCATATTCGGTTTTTATAGAAATACCTTTGTTCCATAGTTCTATCAGACTATTTTCCCATACTTCTGCAACTGTTATACCTTCTACTTTAATGACAGGTAGCATTACCCCTCCTTCGCAACGGCATATCATTCCACGCATAGGCATTTAAGATATCTTTTTTTTCAAGCCATCCTCTTCTTGCCATGCCAATCCCAAACCTTATATCTTTAAACATCCCTATGTTATGCATATCGGTACTTATAAGAAATTTTAAACCTTTAGCCCTGCCTTTCAATATATTGACATCATTTAAATCCAACCTGTCAAAATGTGAATTTATTTCAAGAGCAACATTGTTTTTCACAGCATATTCAATAATCTCATCAATATCTAAATCGTAGCCTTTTCTCCCTGACAGAAGCCTTCCGGTAGGATGTGCAATAATATCCACAAATGGGTTTTCCATTGTTTTTTTTATTCTTATCCCTATATCCTTTGAAAACCCTTGATGGATCGCAGCTATGACAAAATCAAGTTTTTCCAGAATACTATTAGAGTAATCAAGTTGCCCATCCGAAAGAATATCTACTTCTATCCCCTTAAGTATTTTTATCCCCTGTACTTTTTCATTTAGCATATCTATTTCTTCGTTCCTTGTTTTGAGCATTTCTTCACTCATCCCTCCTGCTACCTTTGAGGTTTTAGAATGGTCGCAAATACCAAGATACGCATACCCCATCTCTTTTGCTGCAATAGCCATTGTTTTGATGTCATTTATCCCATCCGAGTAATTAGAATGTGTGTGAATATCTCCCATTATATCTCCCATTTCAACCAATTGAGGTAGTGCCCCTTCTATGGCTGCCTCTATTTCTCCTCTGTCTTCTCTCATTTCAGGAGGTATCCATGTAAGCCCCAGGCTTTTGTAAACTTCTTCTTCCGTTTTACCGGCAATATACCTCTCATCCTTAAAAACACCATATTCATTTATCTTTAAATTTTTATCTTTAGCCAGCCCTCTAAGTTTCACATTATGGGCCTTAGAACCTGTAAAATACTGAAGGGCTGACCCATAAGAATCTATATCTACAACTCTTAAATCAACCTGTAAATTGTATGCCCCTATAACAACGGAAGCTTTTGTATCTCCTTTTGCAGTAACATTTTTTACCAGGGAATGTGCAACAAAAGCATCTATTACATCACTACCTTTGTTGCTTACAGCCAGGATGTCTATATCCCCAATTGTTTCCATCATCCTTCTAATAGAACCTGCAACAGAGACCCTGTCTACAGTTTTCCTAATGGTAGATATAATATCTTCAACAACAGGAAGAGCCAGTCCGATAGAAATTCTGCCTTTACTTTGTTTAAAGAGAGAAATGCCTATTTTAATATTCTCAACCTTTTTATCTCCCATACCTGGAAGCTCTGCAAGCTGACCGTTTGCTATCACCCTTTCAAGGTCTTCTAAATTCTTCACACCAAGTTTCTCATAGGCGACTAAAAGCGTTCGGGGTCCAAGATTTTGTATCTTTAATAAATCAAGCAGGCCTTCTGGAAATTCAGAGAGAAGTTCTTGATATTTCTGAATTTTGCCGGTTGAGAGATACTCTACTATCTTTTGTTCCATACTTTTACCTATACCTTCAATCTGAAATTTGCCTTCCCTCTTCCATAACGATTCAATATCCTGCGGAAGTTCAAGTATAATCTTTGCAGCCCTTCGGTAAGCCTTTACCTTGAAAATGTTTTCACCTTTCAATTCAAGTATATCTGCAATTTTTTCAAATATAGAGGATAACTCTTTGTTTTTGCTCATTTTTTACCCACCATCTCCTACTTGCTTTATATTATAACAT
>CAZYYF010000033.1:0-1079 GCA_964650875.1 uncultured bacterium | reverse complement strand
CATTACTGGATTGCTGAATAAACAAGGGGTATATTATTTTTAAAAAGGATATCCAGCAGATCTTCTGCTGATTTTTCATCAATATAGTCTATTATTTCAAGCAGTCTTTCCTCTGAAAAAGAGAGGGTATTAAAGGCCATATCACCTTTGTTATTTTCTGCCACCATTTTATTCCCGTCAAAGAGAGAAAACGGTCTAAAAAGAAAGATAAACAATAATACAACAGTAACAGCAGACGTCACAATAACAGGGAGCAATCTGAAGCTCCTGTTCTTTTTATAACTGCCCAATTCTCTCAACCTTTGTTCCCAAAAAGCATCATCGAAAACAGGTGCCGGTATGCTTTTACTTTTTATAATAACAGATTGATATTCTGTAAAATTATGTCTGCATCTCTTACATTTTTCCAAATGCATGTCAATCTCTTGCTTCTCACTATCCCCAAGTTCACCCACCAGATAATCAACCATATAATACTTGCATTTCTTACAATTCATTTTTCATCACCTCTTTTAAAAAGAGATTTTTTCTGAGTTTCTGGACTACCTGAAAATATGTCGCTTTTACAGTCCCTATACGACTATGAGTAATTCTTGCAATCTCCTGATACTTAAGGCCATCATAAGTTTTCAACACAAATATGGCTTTTTGTTTCGGTGTTAATTGCTCTATTGCCAGACTAACGATTTTTAAGACATCTTCTTTTATGATTTTAGATTCTCCAAAATATTTTTTTGCATCCTCAATATCCCTTTTGATTTCAAACGTTTTCTCTTTTTGCCTCTTGCGTAAATAATCGTAAGAATGATTAAGAGTAATCCTGAAAAGCCATGTTGATATTGCTGCATCTCCCCTGAACTTTTCCCAATTTTTATAAGCCTTCATGAAACTTTCTTGAACTATATCAAGGGCATCCTGGTGATTGTTTACCATCCTATAAGCCAGCCCATATATACGGGGGGCATATGTTCTATAGCAAGCATTGAATTCATGTTCTTTCTTACTATCCATACTTCAGTGTATTTTGACTATAAATCTTGATAAAAGGTTTAGTTTATGGTAATATCATATAACTTCGG
>CAZYYF010000032.1:0-10401 GCA_964650875.1 uncultured bacterium | reverse complement strand
ACGTTTCCCTCCTAAAATCTTCAGCAATGGCTTCTTCCTGTTGTGCTATATTATTAAATCCATGGGCTATAAGATCTTTTATGTAAATAATCCCTATTATTTTATCAAGATTTTCTCGGTAAACAGGCATTCTGGAAAACCCTTCTCTGGCTATTTTGTTCAGGACCTCTCTGATAGGTGTATCGTAACTCACTGCAACAATATTTACTCTGGGAATCATTATCTCTCTAACAAACGTATCACCTAAACTGAAGATGCTGTCAATCATATTTTTTTCTTCTTCTTCTATAACTCCTTCTTCCTCTCCTACTATAAGCATCGCTTTTACATCCTCCTCTGTCAGGATAGGAAACAGGGATTCTATCTTCCACCCAAAAGGACTGACAAGGCTACTGGAGAAGGCAAGCAAAAATCTAATGATAGGAGAAAAAAGTATACAGAAAAAATGGACAAGTGGTGCTATATGGTAGGCTACAGATTCTGAATATTTCTTTGCAAAGCTTTTCGGTATGATTTCTCCAAATACCAGAATAATGAAAGTAAGAATCAAAGTAATTATTAACGGATTTATTCCGGGCCAGTATTTCAAGCAAACTGTAGCCAGAAAAACAGCAGCAAGAATATTTACTATGTTGTTACCCACAAGTGCCGTTACAAGAACCTGCTGCGGGTTATTAAACCAAAAAATTAATCTCCTTGCCTTTCTTGCATCCTTTTCAAGAATTTTCTGGAAGTGATGTTTACCGAAAGAGATAAAAGCAGTTTCAGAAGCTGAAAAAAAAGCAGATAAACCGATAAGTATAATTATAAAGAGGAGTTGGATATATAAATCAGGTTCACTCATTTTATTAAATTATTGCTCCACTTTTTCAGATAGAAATTTTCGTTTTCTGAAAAATTTTTTTTGTTTATATGCAAACAGATGATAAATCGTTTTAGCACTTCTTCTATTTTATCTATGGTTCTATCTAAAATAAGATTCATAGAGATTCCAGACTCTACACAAGATACCTTATTATTGACATTTATTCCAATACCAACATTGTAAAAATCTTCTTTTCTTTCTATCAAGATACCCGCTAATTTTTTCCCCTGTGATATTATATCATTAGGGAACCTGATATTGCAAATTATTCTAAAAAATCTCATGGTTTCAACAAGAGAAAGGGCAACAACCTCTGAAAGGAAAAAGGGGAACCTTTCCTCTGCCTTCATTACCCAGGAACAATAAAGACCTCCTGAAGGCGAAAACCATTTTTTTCCGTATCTTCCCCGGCCAGAGGTTTGTTCCTCAGCAACAATAATGCCTGTTATACCATCTTCTATTAAATAGACAGCAACATCCATAGTAGAAGAAACACTACCGAACCAATAAACACTTTCTTGTTCCATTAATCTACAGTATTTAAACTCCTTATTTTCCAGGATATCAGATGGAATTTTCTGAAATGACATAATTGATTCCTTCCAGTGTGAGATGTTGTCTCACGTATTTTTTAAACCTTATGTACCTATAGAACTTCATACTTTCTCCTCCTGTTAAAACAAGTTTTGCTGAAGGGTATTTTTTGAACACATGCTCCAGAATATTATTAATTGCTCCAGGAATTCCGTATCTCATGCCAGCAGAAATAGCCTCATCGGTATTTTTACCAGGGATCTTTGTATGTGCCTCTGTTATTTTACATTTGTTAATCATAGCGGTATGAGTAAGAGCATTGCTCCATAAAGAAGGGCCGGGTATAATGAGCCCACCTACGAACTCTCCCTTTTTTGAAACAATATCTATAGTTACGGCGGTTCCGATATCAACAATTACTATATTGCCCGCGAACAATTTCAGAGCAGCAACACAATTCAAAACTCTATCAACTCCAACGGTATTCTTATTTTTTATTTTTAGAGGAATGTTACAATTACCAGGTTTTATAACGATGATGTTGATCTGCCCGAAAAAGTTCAGTATTTTACTTTTTATCACAGGGTTGACAGAAGGAACCACAGAAGATATTCCCACATATATGGGTGTGACACTTTTCCACCTGGATGGAAAAGACAAACTTTTAATGTTAGTCGTAGGTGTGATAAAAACATCCTTTAAGATTTTGTTTTTGAACCATCCTATTTTTATCCTATTATTACCCACATCTACTGCAATAATATCAGTATCCACTTGAAAATCCTATATATTTTATTCACTATGCCAGCAGAAAACTTCTACTTGACTTTTGCTTGCAAGGCACCCTTCTTTCTTTTATACCTGTAAGATGCCTATTTTTCAATATCTTGTACGAGTTGGGGAATAGGTAACACATCAGTTTCCTGTTTTTGATATAAAAATTCTCAAGGAGATAAATAACCCAACAACTGGTCTGGCCGGTTACAATTATACCCTATTAATCATTCGTTAAAAGTGGATAAAATATCAGCAGTTTTATAAATAGGTAGAGGGGTTGACTGGGGACTTACAATATTTTTATACCTTCAACATTGTTGACAAATTCTAAGAAAGCGGTAAACTATATTACATGAAGATATTATACATCTTAGTAATTATTTTTCTATGCGCCCTTATAGGAACGGCCACGGGAGAATTAATTCTCCTGATAGTACCAGAAACATGGAAACTTTATGAGATCCTTTCTGCTACTATAAATCCCGTATGGAGTGTTGAACAATGTGATATCCTTATTCTCTCATTTAATCTCAGAATAAGTTTCAATTTCAATATTATGACGCTTGTAGGTTTGATAACTGGTTGCTTTTTCAGCCTACGAAAAGTATAAAATTGCTGGTATAATGAAAAGTAAATCCTCAATTGATGCGTGATGAGTATGCATAATAATCCGAAACGAATTCAGGATGACAAACAAGAGGATAAAAAAAGGAGGGCGGGTAAATATTTATAACGATTGAAAGACCGAGAGAAAGATACTGAAAGCATAGTTAAATGTGGCAGAACTAATTTTCTAAAAAGGAAGAGGATATGATAGATATACATACACATATTATTAACCTTTGGGGAGGAAGACCAGGAGGTAGGGGACAGGAGATTGTAACCGAAAAAGAATTGTTTAGGGCTATGGACAGTCGTGGTGTTGATAGGTTTGTTATATTGACTGCAGGGGTAAGTCCAGAAGAACCTTGTTTCTATACAGGGCCCAAGGATATCTTGAAGGTTTATAGAAGACATCCCGACAGGGTCATTCCCTTTGGTAATGTGGACCCGCGTTCTGGAAGGAATTCTCCAGATACAGATTTTTCATGGATTCTAAATTATTATAAACAGGCAGGGTGCAAGGGACTCGGTGAGATGACGGCAAACCTTTATTTTGATGACCTAAAATGTCTAAACCTTTTCAAACAGGCAGGCAAGTTTGAATTTCCGATACTTTTCCACCTTTATCATAGGCTGGGAGGCAGTTACGGTCTCGCTGATGATAGGGGGCTACCGAGATTGGAGCGGGCGTTAAAAGAATGTCCAGATACTATCTTTATAGGTCATGCGACAGCTTTCTGGTCAGAGATAAGTGCTGATGTGAAAGAAGAAGAGAGATCTTGTTATCCAACAGGTAAGGTAAAAGCTCCAGGCAGACTACAAATACTTCTTAAGAAATATCCCAATCTTTACGCGGACCTTTCCGCTAGTAGTGGATTGAATGCAATTACAAGAGATAAAGAGTATGGGTATAGGTTTCTTGAGGAATTTCAGGACAAACTCATGTTTGGTACCGATATACCATCCAACCAAAAAGTAGTTCCTCATATTGAGTATTTCAAAGAAGTTAAAGAGGGTAAAAAGATATCAAAGGATGCGTATGACAAGATTGTTGAAAATAATGCTGTAAGGGTATTGAAACTAAAATGAAACTTTTCTCTTGACATTCCGCCGACACAAAAAGAAATAATGTGATAAAAGGCGTGGGCGCTACATGGCACTTCGCCTCTTGCAATAACTAATACCAATTTGTTTTCAAAGATATAGCGTTGTTGACTTCCTCTTGAATGCGGATTCGTATAAATATCTTAAAGCCCATCGTTCGTATGTTCACGGATGCAGGCAAAATTTTACAATAGAAAAAGTCCCATTACTCCAGAAGAGGAACATCCATCCATTGACCACCTTTCATAGCTGATTGATGTGCAATAATTCCTGGTATTGTCCACTCCGTAGCTCGTATTACATCAATAGGAGGACGGGAATTGTTTTCTACAGCTGATATAAAATCTCTTATCATGTAGTATTCAGATGTCCCATGTCCACCTTTTTTTGCTTCCTCAGGTGCATTGGGGTCTACAACCGAGCTGGTAAAAATTTCTCCGTCTTCTGGTGTTTCATCTACCACATATAAAAATCCTTCACCATGAACACGTTTGTTTTCAAGATGTCCCCGGGTTCCATAAAGAGAATACCATACAAAGTGCGGACAGGCTGGCACCTGGCTACGTAGGATTTTTATAACCGCCCCTTTTTCTGTCTTAAAAAGACCTATTTCAAAATCAAGGAAACCCGGATGGTCATTGTATTGAGGAAACCTTTTAAAACCACTGGTAAGTCCACATCCTTTCACTATACGGTCATTCATAAGCATAAGTATAGGTCCAAGAGTGTGTGCACAGTACCAGATAGGTGGTCTTTCATGCCGCCAGAAGTAAGTACCTGTTTTTTTATCAACCATAAGTGGTACTATTTCATGTATGTATTCGCCTTCAGCATAGACTATTTCACCAAGTCTGCCAGATTCTACATTTTTTTTCCATTCTCTGATGTAATGAAAGTAACAGTAATTTTCAGCCATCATATATATTTTCCCTGTACGTTTTACAGCACTAACAACTTGTGCGCATTCTTCTATCGTATAGGCAACTGTCTGTTCGCAAAGAACATGTTTTTCTGCTTCAAGGGATTTGACCGTATGTTCAGTATGCAAAGGTATAGGTGTAGCAACCATCACTATGTCTGTATCTGCATTAATAAAATCGTCGAAATCCGTAAATCTTGCATTGTCAGGAAGTTTAAATGCATCCCCGACATCAGCAAGTTTTTTTGTGTCTATATCGCAAAGAGCTGTGATAGATACTTCTGGATGTGCAGCAAACACATTGATGAATCCTTGGCCCCTTGATAAACCTACGATACCTACCTTCCATTTTTTCATTTCACCCTCCTGAAAATTTTGACAAATTGTAACAAATTAAATTGTGGTAACCATCTTATAGTTTAAGGACGCAAATTCTTCTTCTAACAACAGATTTAACAAATATTTAGAAATTATCTTATAATATTATATTTTATTTCTATGTTACAGGATAATAATTGTTCATCTAATACTATTTTACTCTTTTGATAGTTTGATTTCAAAACTTTAATTTAAATTGTAAAAACTTTTATTGGACAGACTGACCTATATCTGTTAAAATAAATAGAGAAAAAGAGTTATTGGTTAGACTTCCTCTCTCTCCTTTTTGTCCAAAGGAGGGCAAGAGGTTGCTTTTTGCACTAATACAATACATTATTTTAGTTATAAGGAGATGTATGAAAGACGTTATTTTACAGGTACTTAAAGAAGAGAGGTCCGCGGAGAACCGGTTAGAATCTGCGCGCAAAGAGGCTGAAAATATTATATCAGAGGCAAAAAAAAAGGTACAGAGTCTCATTGAAGAATCCAGACGGAAAACAAGCGCCGAGGTGGCTCAAAGAAAAATTGAAATGGAGCAGGCCTTTTTAGAGGAAAAGGAAAACATCTTAAGGGCTGTTCTGGCAGAATCTAATGCCGTTCGTCAAAACAAAAAAGAAGATATACCGAAAATAGCCAATCAGATTTTTCAGCAAATTATCATGATAGATGAACAATCAGATTCCTTCCCTGAAAAACAGATAGTAAAAAGTGGTAAGTAGAAAAAGAGAAGTGTATTTTCACTAATAACTGCTAAAATGACAGTGAAAAAGAGTTGTAGAAATACTGAAGAAAAACATCGCTGTTGTTTTTTAAGGATAATAAAAGCAATAAGACCAATATATATGAATTCCTTTTACTCACTACTACAATGAAATGTGTTTAACAAGTCTTTATCATAAAAATGCGCCAACTTGCTAAGTATTCATACGCGAACGCTAAAATCAGGGCATGGCTTTCTTTTCTGCTATCGCCGAATGTGTTTGAACGCATGCTTTCAGCCCATGATTTAGGTGAGGTTCTGGATATTTTGAAGACCACAACCTACAGCCACGTAGTAGAAAAACTACGTGAAGAAAGTATCAGTAGTCTTTTACCTCTGGAAAAGGCCTTATTAAAGGAGAATCTATACGACTATTGGAAGATTTATGATGTTCTTGTTGGACAACAGGAAAAAATGTTTATTTCTCTTCTGCTCCAAAGATATGAACTGGAAGAGGTGAAAGTATCTCTACGTATCTGGTATAAGAAGGACCTTATAGATGTAAATGATTATCTATTGGGAGAATCAGGTGTCCACAATATAGATTTTTGTAAACTTATTTCTAGCCAGGATGTAGACGAAATTATTTCAATTCTTGAAAAAACACCTTATAAGAAACCGCTTATACAAGCCCGGGAGCGTTTTCAGAAAAAAAATTCCATATTTTATCTGGAGATATCTCTGGATGCTGATTATTACAGGAGACTTCTGGAGTGTGTTGAAAAATTGTCTGTTATTGACCAAAAGGTAGCAAAAAAAATTTTAGGTGTGGCAATTGATATAGAAAATATCCGGTGGCTTTTACGCCAACATAAATACTATAAGTTTAATGTAGACGATATGTTAGAAGGAATAATTCCAGGGGGGGAATATATTACCCAGGAAAAAGTACGTAGTTCCTATAATACCAATGGGTTTTCTCATATAATAGATGAACTGATAATAGGTCCTTATACTGGGATTAAAGATTTGGTAGATGGCAATGCTATCCTTCTGGAAAAATTTCTTTACGAGGTTCTTTCCCGAGAAGTGAACCGAGCACTTTCAGGTTTCCCTTTTACCGTAGGAATTGCTCTGGGCTATCTCATTTTGAAAACTCGGGAAATCAAAAACATTATTTCCTTATGTTACGCGAAGTATTACAAAGTAGAAAGAGAAGAAAGCACCTCTTTGATTTTTCAGTGAGATAGTAGAAGTTAGACGATACCGTTTTGCTTTTGATGTTTAAGTAACTATAATGAGGAAAGAAGGCTTATGTTGACCCCTTCAGAAATGGTACTGGTCAGTATCGTAGTTTTTAAGGAACGGTCCGAGGAATTGACATCTCGGCTCTTGAATTTAGGTATTTTCCATCCAGCAGATATCCGAACAATTGAAGAGGAACTGAAAGGTTTAACACCTCTAGATGTAGAGAAAGAATATGCGGAATGGGAAAAACTTGAAACCCAACTGCACCAAGTATCTAAAACACTTAATCTTTCCATGGTGCCATCATGGAAAGATGGATATTTTTCTCCAGATAAAATAAAAGGGTTTCTCAATAAAATAGAAGAAGAAGTTAACCCTCTTGTGAATAGTAAAGAGGAAATTCAGAAAAATTTAGAGAAGGCAGAAGTAATGTGTTCCAGGATAAAAGATTATGCACTTTTTCCCATAAAAAAAAGTTCCGATTATACCTTCTTAAATCTGAAAGTGGGGAGCATTGAGGAAACAAATCTGTTGGTTTTAGAAAATACACTGAAAGACATTCCTCACTTAACTCTGCCATTAAAAAAACAAAACGGACGGTTAGTTGTCCTGATTATGTGTCCCAAAAAGGATGAGGTTTATCTTAACAAAGTCTTAAAAGAGATTTTCTGGCAACCAATGGAATATCCAGAAGAACTGCCGGAGATTTCCCATGAGATGCAGAATAAATTGAATACTGAACTGGAAGAGTATCGTTGTAAGATTGCGCAGGTTGATAAAGAAATAAACAAACTGGGCGAACAATATCAAGAGGAATTTTTTGCTATTCTTGGTTACATTATTCAAAAAAAAGCGCTTCTCAGCGCGAAAAAATACGCCTTCATTACTGGCAGAACATTCTTGATTTCAGGATGGATTCCGAAAGAAGAAACAAATCAGGCAGTAAAAGAAGTAAGAAGTGTTGCACCTTCTGCTTATATAGAGGTAAGAGCAGCCCAGACCTTAAATGTAGATAAAGAGCAAATACCAGTACACCTGAAACATAGCCGGATTCTTAAACCCTTTGAATCACTAATTACTTCTTATGGACTGCCTCGTTATGGTACGGTTGACCCCACATTTTTTGTGGCTATTAGTTTTCTGATTATGTTTGGAGCTATGTTTGGAGATTTGGGGCACGGATTAGTTCTTGTGTTATCTGGATTTTTGTTAAAAAGAAGCAGACAGGAAACTATGAAACAGGCAGGGTCTCTTCTTGGCTGGTGCGGAGCAAGTTCTTGCTTCTTCGGTTGTTTGTATGGAAGTTTTTTTGGTCTGGAAAAAATTATTCCATCTCTTTGGGCAAGTCCTTTCTATCACATCAACGATATTTTCCGCGTAAGTGTTACCTTCGGTATCGGAATACTGACACTGGGAATTTTGTTGAACATAACTAATGCCTTATTGGATAAAGACTATTTCCGGGCGTTTTTTGATAAGGCAGGTTTAATTTCTGGTTTCTTATATTGGATAGGGGTTGCACTGGTGAGTAAATCGTTCATTGCCCAGGCGCCAGTTCCACCTGCATATCTTGTGATATTGATTGCCGGAGTTTGTTTGCTTTTCTGTAAGCCAGTTTTGGAACGTGCCATAACAAAAAAGAATGAATCACTCGGGGTGGCTTTTATGGAAAGTGCAATAGATATATTAGAGATAGTTATGGGTTATTTGGCAAACACTATTTCTTTTATTCGTATTGCGGCTTTTGCATTAGCCCATGCAGGATTGTGTATGGCAATTTTTGAACTCTCCCATCTTCTGTCTGGCGTTGGAGGTAATGCGTTGTCCTTTCTGGTAATTCTGTTTGGAAATATTCTTGTGATTCTTTTAGAAGGAATGGTAGTAGGTATACAATCGCTTCGGTTAAATTATTATGAATTCTTTTCTAAGTTTTTTGTGCCAGGTAAACAAGAGTTCAAACCATTGACAAAGAAACCGTTTAATAAGCAACAGTTTGTGAAGTAATAAGAATACTAATAAGTTATATGTCAACTTGTACAAAAAATTGACAGAAAGATATAAAAAAGGTAAAATATAAGGTCTGGTTCAGATGTTAATTCTATTACAAAGGAGAGGAATGAAAAGATTAAAAATGATTTGGTTAGGAGCAATAACGATGGTGTTGGGGTGTTTTCATAATATTGCATGGGCTCAAGTTGTTGGTGTAGAAGTTGAAAAAGCGAGATGGGCATATCTTTCTGCTGCTCTGGCTACTGGAGTAAGTACATTGGGAGCCGCGATCGCAGTTGCTTATGTGGGTGCAGCTGCAGTTGGCGCTATGAGTGAGAAACCAGAACTGGCCGGTCGTGCGTTAATCTATGTAGGTCTGGCTGAAGGAATCGCTATCTACGGTTTAATTATAGCGATTATGATTTTGGGAAAAATCTGATGAGATTTTTTTGTATCGCAGACAAAGATAGCAGTTTAGGCTTTAGACTGACTGGTGTGGAAACCAGGGATGTTACTACAAAAACAGAGGCTCGCGAAGCTTTTAAGGTCGCGTTGGCCAATCAGGATATAGGAATTCTTGTAATAACAGAGAAAGCGGCTAATTTTATTCGGGAAGAGATAGAAGATTATATTTATAGACAACAGTTACCTCTCATCTTAGAAATTCCCTCGCGGGACACAGAAGGTAGGTCCCAGGACATAAGTGAATTTTTGAGAAAGGCAATTGGCATAAGTATTTAGTAAAGACAATGGATACGGAAAAATATACTGATACTGAAGAGACAGGACAAATACAGGAGATAAGTAGACGAATTCAAGAAGAAGCAGATTCTGAGGTCAGGAATATCATCCAGCAGGCAAAGAAAGAAGCCGAAGAGATTTTAAATGCCGGTCAGCAACAGGCTGCTTCAGAAAGAGCCAAAAAACTGGCTGATTTGGAAATTGCTATTAAGCAAATGAAGGAACGTATGTTTTCTTCTTTGAATTTAGAGAAACGGAGGATTGAATTAAAAGAAAAGGATAAACTTATACGAGACATATTAGCATCTGTTAGCAATAAGGCAAAATCCTTTCGTACGTCTGAAGAATATCAGAATTTTCTGAAAGAATCTATTTTAGAGGGTATTTTAGTGTTAGATAAGCAGGAATTACGGGTAATTTATTCTTCTCTTGACGAGGCAATATTTACGGAATTCTTTCTACGAATATTATCAGAGGAATGTCATAGACGATGGGGCAAAGAAGTGATTTTGCATCCAGAAAAAGGCGATTTTTCAGATATTG
>CAZYYF010000031.1:0-10433 GCA_964650875.1 uncultured bacterium | reverse complement strand
CGAGCAGACCGTCAAGGCGGCACAGAAAACGGCGAAAGCGTCTGCCAAAGCCGCCCAGAAAGCGGCACAGGCAGCGAAAGCCACCGCAAAGGCGACAGCCGAAGCGACAAAAGCAACCGTAAAGGCTACCATTGCCGCAGTCAAGGCGATTATCGCAGGCACAAAGGCGTTGGTTTCCGCCCTAATCGCAGGCGGCTGGATTGCCGTCGTGATTATTCTGATTGTTGTCCTGCTCGGTTGTGCCGTGTCCTTATTTGGGGGAGGAAGCGAAAGCACTTCCTATACCCCTGTCAGTGCGGAGGTGGAAGCCTACACGCCGTTGATACAGAAGTATGCGAAGCAGTACGGCATCCCCGAATATGTGGAGCTTATCAAGGCGGTGATGATGCAGGAAAGCGGCGGGCGTGGGCTTGACCCCATGCAGGCGGCGGAGGGAAGCTTTAACACAAGGTATCCCCATGAGCCGAACGGGATACAAGACCCAGAGTATTCCATCCAGTGCGGCGTGCAGGAGCTGAAAGCCGCCCTTATCTCTGCCGAGGTGGAAACCCCGATTGATATGGAGCGTATCAAACTCGCATTGCAGGGCTATAACTTCGGCAATGGGTATATCTCATGGGCAAAAACCAACTACGGCGGCTATTCCTACGCCAATGCGGTAGAATTTTCCAACATGCAGGCTCAGCGGTTAGGGTGGGAAAAGTACGGCGACACGCAGTACCCCGCCCATGTGCTACGCTATTACCCATACGGACGGGCGTTCACAATCGGCGGCAACCAAGCCATTGTAGAGGTTGCCTTGACGCAGCTCGGCAATGAGGGCGGTCAGCCTTATTGGAGTTGGTACGGCTTTGACGGGCGTGTGGAATGGTGTGCCTGCTTTGTGTCGTGGTGTGCCGACCAGTGCGGCTATCTGGACAGCGGCATCATGCCGAAATTCTCCCTTTGCTCGGACGGCGTGGATTGGTTTAAGGGCAACGGACAATGGCAGGGAAAGGATTATGAGCCGAAAGCAGGCGACATTATCTTTTTCGACTGGAGCAACGACGGACAGGACGGAGATTCTGACCATGTGGGTATCGTGGAGAAATGCGAGAACGGTATCGTTTACACCGTGGAGGGCAACTCTGGAGATGCCTGCCGACAGAACAGCTACCCCGTAGGATATTATGAAATCCTCGGCTATGGCTGTCCGAGCTATTAGAAAAAGGGCAAAAGAAAAACAGAGGGGCTTAATCCTCTGTTTCCTCTTTTGCCTTACATAGTCCGTTTACAGTTGCTTCTATGACGGAAAGCTCTTTATCGTCTAATCTGTTGAGCTGTGCGTCTAAGCGTCTGCGGACAGAACTTTTTTTAACTTCTTTATTTGGGAATATGTACTCATCAACCGATACATCGAACATTGTAATAAGCTGAATAAACAGCTCAATACTTGGATATTGCCCCTCGTTTTCGATAGATTGAATGTGTCTGGGAGCATAGCCGATTATTCCAGATAACTGCTCCCTCGTCATTCCTCTGGATTCACGTGCTTTCTTGATTGCCTGTCCTATCGGAGTGAAGTCAAAGTCAAAATCATTGTTCCTTTCGTCCATTAGCTCACCACCTATACTCTGAAAATCTTACCTTTATATTTTACAGAGATATGGCTTCTAATTAAACGATGTGAAATCTCCTGTTATAGGATATAAAATCTCTTATAAATGGAAGTGAAAAAGCTAAATATGATTTGTTTGTAAACCTTTACTCAGATGGATTGACAAAGCTCAACCCATGAAGTATAATTGAGTTATATAAATCGTTTATATAACTCAATTATGGAGGTAATGAAATGCCAAAACAAAGGATTACAAAAGAAATGGTTGTCGATGCTGCTTTTGAAATCGCACGATGTGATGGAATAGAACAGGTTATGGTTAAGAGTATTGCGGAAAAGATAGGGTGTTCTGTACAGCCTATTTATAGCTACTGCAAAAATATGGAGGGATTACGGAAAGATGTAACCCAAAAAGTCAGTAGTTTTATCAGAGAATATGTTCAAACACATATTGATAAAGATGATATTTTCGGAAGCACAGGGAGAGCTTATATCCAATTAGCAAAAGAAGAGCCAAATTTATTTAAGATTTTTATTCTGCATAAGCGAAACGGCATTGCTTCTTTGGATGATTTGTATCAGTCGGAAACAAATCCTTGCACAGCAGAACTTATTTCTAAAAATCTTAGTATTAGCATAGAACAGGCAAAAAATCTGCATTTGAATATGTTGATTTATACAATAGGTCTTGGCACAATCTTTTCCGTGGTTATGCCAGGGATTTCGACGGATGAAATTTATGAACAGCAGGAAACGGCATATAAAGCTTTTTTGGCTCAAACGATAAGAGAAAAGGATGACCAGAGCAATGAATAAAAGAAAGGCGGTACTCAACACTCTAAATATTGTAATTATACTGTTATTGCTGATTATAACGATTTGTGGGATTAGTGCCTTTAATACATCATATTCCTATGAGATTGTTAATCAGTATGGAGAAAGTATACAAATGTGGGGAGCAGGCATATATGCTCATGACTCCTACTTTAAGGCTCCTATTTTTATAGGTTCTGACTTTACGATATTGATATTCATTGTCCCTTTAACAATTATTACGTTTTTAAGAAATAAGAAAGTTTCAGCTATTGAATACGATATTCGTGTTTTAGGAATATTGAGTATATTGCTCTATTATTCTGCAAGTTTGGCGTTTGGAGTTACATATAACAGCTTGCACTTAGTGTATATCTTATTATTTGGATTGTGCTTTTTTACCGAATGCTTTAAGTTAGCGAAACTTTATGCGATAGATATCAGACAGAAAAAAGTCTGTTCATATCAATTTACAAAAGGAATGAAAGCATTTTTACTGATAGCAGGAATTGCACTTTTTGTTGCGTGGCTTCCAGATATTATTACATCAATTATAAGAGGAACATCATTAGAACTAATTGAAGTTTATACAACAGAAATAACTTATGTGCTTGACATGGGGATTATTAGCCCTTTGATATTTATTACCTACTATTTGGCTAAACACGAATATTTTATTGGATACGCTTTGCTCAGAATGATATTACGAGTATGTATAGCAGTCGGCGTTATGCTTCCTGTTCAAACTATTTTCCAACTTGTAGCGGGTATTTCTATTCCAATCCCCGCTTTAGCAACAAAGGTTTTCATTTTTGTATTGCTTGCGGTATTTGCGGTATTTTTTGATTATCGCCTAAAAGAAGGAACAGAGTATGCGGAGGAATTAAGCTGACTATGAAAAAAGTGAGGAAAAGAAAAATGTTTATTGTAATTGGCGTATTGTTTGTAGTTATTGGAATGATTTTGATATGGTTTCATATTCCATACTCACCAGTAAAAAGAGGTTTTCAAAATGATATTGACACCCTTATGTCTCAAAATCAGCTACAGACAAAAAATGAAGTTTTTACAGAAGAAGATTTCAGTAGCTTGCCTATTGCTATCCAGAAGTACATACAAGGTTGTGGGTATATTGGAACACCCAAAATGTCTTATTTGAAAATGGAATATAATGATGTTGATTTTTCACAGGGTAAAGACCGCCCTACTCTGACAATCAATTATACACAGTATAATTTTATCAATGAGCCTTGCAGAATGGCACTCATTGACAGCAGTATGTTCGGCATCCCTTTTGAAGGATATGATTACTATCAAAACGGGACTGGCGGCATGAAAGGTGTGATTGCAAAAGCTATCACCCTGTTTGACCAAACAGGGGCAGATATGGACAAGGCTTGCCTTGCTACTTTTCTTGCAGAAAGTTTATTTGCCCCTACCATTCTGTCACAGGACTATATCAAATTTGAAGAAATAAGTGATTTTGAAGTGCGAGCAACAATTACCTATGGAGGGCAAACGGCAAGTGGTATTTTTACTTTCAATGAACAGTATGAAATGATTTCTTTTACTACAAATGACAGAGCTGCAACAGGAATAGACGGAAATATAGAATATATACCGTGGTCTGCTCGTTGTAGTGATTACCAGTTTTCCGAGAATGGCATTAAATACCCTACAAAGTTTCAAGCTGTTTGGAATTATCCCGACGGAGATTTTGTGTACTTTGATGGTGCTATTAGTGAGGTGTCTTATGGATATAAACAATAGAGCAAAATGGGTATATTGCTCTGTCTACGGGAATGTGAGGTTATAAATATGGCAATGTGGAATCCGTGGCGTGGCTGCCACAAACATAGCGAGGGATGCAAATACTGTTACATTCATAAAGGCGACTTCAAGCGTGGGATTGACACGAATAATATTGTAAAGACAAATAACTTCTATGCCCCCATTGCTAAAAATAAATCGGGAGCATACAAAATCAAATCGGGACAGACCGTATATCTTTGCTTTTCCACGGATTTTCTTGTTGAGGATGCCGATGAATGGCGTTCTGAATGTTGGCGGATGATACGGGAGCGTTCTGACCTGCACTTCCTGTTTCTGACAAAGCGTATTGAACGGTTTATGGATTGTATCCCAGAGGACTGGAACGATGGATACGAGAATGTTACGGTTGGTTGTACGGTGGAAAATCAAGACAGAGCCGATTACAGACTTTCCATTTTCAATGAACTGCCAATCAAACATAAAAATATTATCTGCCAGCCATTGATTGAGAAAATAAATCTTGCTGCCTATCTTGATAATGTTGAATTAGTCGTAGTCGGCGGCGAATCAGACAGAAACGCCAGACCGCTTGATTATGCTTGGGTACTTGCCATACGGGAGC
Organism: uncultured bacterium; assembly: GCA_964650875.1. Lineage (GTDB taxonomy): Bacteria > Ratteibacteria > UBA8468 > B48-G9 > JAFGKM01 > JALNXB01. Next base: position 5,628 of record CAZYYF010000031.1, on the reverse strand, counting down.
AATGTATCACCCATAAAGTACATTTTGAATTTCGTCAATGTGGGACGCATTTTATCAAGGACGGAAAAAACTACACGCTGTCCACTCGTGACTTATGCAGCCAAGCCAGAAAAGCAAATATCAATTATTGAATAGCCACCTCTCTTTTTTGTGCAAGGATAGAGAGGAAAAATTTAGGAATAAGCCTTATAATAATAAAGGCGAATTTATATCCAAAAATTACAATATGTGCGGATAAGGAGGTATCCCATGGAATGGGTTGAAAGATTAAACCAAAGCATGAATTATATTGAGGAACACTTGACAGGCGAAATTGATTATGAACAGCTTGGGCGGATTGCCTGCTGTTCCACTTATCACTACCAGAGGATGTTTACTTATATGGCGGGCATCACTCTGGCAGAGTATATCCGAAGAAGAAAAATGTCTTTAGCGGCAGTAGACTTGCAGGGCGGGGATGAACGGATTATTGATATTGCAGAGAAGTACGGCTACCGTTCTCCGACTGCATTTAACAGGGCGTTCCAGTCTTTTCATGGGATAGCCCCTTCGTCTGTGAAAGACGAGGGAGTATCCGTGAAATCTTTTTCCCCCATTGTGTTTAGAATTGCTGTGAAAGGAGCGACAGAAATGAATTATAGAATTGAAACAAAAGAAGCATTCCGTATTATTGGTGTATCTGCACCGCTTGATAAGGAAATCGAAAATAACTTTATGGTTGTACCTAAGATGTGGCAGGATGCCGCTGTAAATGGAACAATACAGAAACTGGCAGGAATGATGGATACGCCGCCAATGGGGCTTTTGGGCGTGAGTGCCTGCAATGATGAAGAACAATGGAAATATTTCATTGCCGTTTCCAGTACAAAAACAAGCGGTGAGTTTGAAGAATATACCGTGCCTGCATCTACTTGGGCAATCTTTTCTGGAACGGGTACAAACCAGTCCATACAGGAATTGGAGCAGCGGATTATAACAGAGTGGCTTCCCACCTCTGGATATGAGTATGCCAATGCCCCCGATATTGAGGTTTACTTAAATCCAGACCCACAGAACGCACAATATGAGGTATGGATACCCGTATCAAAGAAAAAGTGATAACGGAGGGAATTATGGACGAGAAATTTAATATGTTTATGGAAACGGTTGATGAGCGTTTCCGTGGCTTTGTAAATCAAATCAATGGGTATTTGACAGAGAACGGCTGTAAGTGCGACATTAAATTACAAAAAAGCGGCTATGTTGTGTCCTATGTGCTAAACAGCAGCAAAAGAACTCTGGCAACATTCATATCCCGAAAAACAGGGATGAAGCTCCGCATTTATCCCGAACATATAAAGGAATATCAGAGTTTTCTTGATACTCTCCCCGAAAAGGTGAAAAAGGAAATCAAGAAAGCATCCGTCTGCAAGCGGCTTATCAATCCCGATGACTGTAATCCGAAGTGTGTAATGGGATATACCTTTGCGTTGGATGGTGAGCAGTATCAGAAATGCCGTTACATGGCGTTTCAACCTACATTGAGCGAGGAAAACAATCCATATATAAGGCAATTTTTAGAGAAAGAATTGGCAGGTGCCAATTATGAGTAAGCAAGATGCTATTACTGATTGGGTGCATTGCCCTCTTTGCGGAAGTAAAACCCGCAATAAAATCAGAGAGGATACTGTATTAAAAAACTATCCTCTTTACTGTCCGAAGTGCAAGCAGGAAGTATTGGTTGAAGTCAAGGAATTACAAGTAATCGTCATCAAAGAGCCAGACGCATAAGACGCAGAGCCGATGAACAAGTGAGCAATCACAGGTTTATCGGCTCTGTTCTTTATATAGCCATAGGTAGGACAAGCCCACCGAATAAAAAAAACGATGCTTCGGTGAGCTGATTTGTTATGCTCTGAACACTCTCCGACTTCGCTTTTTGAAGTTTGGAGGGATTTTTATTGCCTGCAAACAGTAGCTTCTACTTACATATACCCTACCGAGGATGGGCGGATAACCTGTTAAAAAAATCCTCGCTACTGCAGGGGGGCTTTGTACCTCAAAAGTAGAAGCCAAATCTCTACATAATAGAAATAAACTCTCCCTAAACCGTAAAGGTGTGACAGCCTTTGCGGTTTTTCTTTTGTCGTTTTTTGCAAGAATATGGCACAAGCCTGTTTCTGGCGTTGGATGCCGTTCTCCACCTGCCAATCTGGATTTTTTCAAAAAAATTCAGATTGGAGGTAACAGGAATGTCATTCAATTATGGCAGAGAAGAAAAGAAATGGAGGCGCTGGAAAGAAGCCGAGGAAAAGCAGTTACGGAGCTTGGGTGTCAGTGAGGATACCATTGAAAAGCTCCATACCCACGATTGGGCAGTCTTTAATTCTGACAGGCGGTATTACCGCAGATTGCAGGACGCAGGTACATACCTTGAGGAATTTGCCGAGGAAACAGCACAGCCCGAAGTGAAAACTGTTGAGGATTTTTTAGACAGCATTGAAAATCAGCGGCTCTATCAAATCCTTATCATGGTGGATAGGCTTACCCTGCAAATTGTTGTGATGAAGATACAAGGCTATTCTACCCGTGAAATTGCATCACGGCTTAACACCACCGAAAAGGCTGTTTACAGAAGAATGGACAGGCTTAAAGAAAAATTGAAAAAGTTTTTTAAGTAGAGGGGAAAATCGAGGTTTCCCAAGGACTATGGGGTGTAAGGCAAAAAAACCTTCGCCCCATTTTCCTTTGTGTGGCGAAAACGGGGACAGTTCCTTGACAACCGAATAATCATTCGCCAAATACTTTCTCTTTGTGATTGTGATGAGCATAAGCGTGTGCAGCGGTACGCCACGACCTGCCAAGCGGCAGCGAGCGATGAAAGGTGGTGAGCCTATTTTACCGACTCAAAATATCGGGCAGCTCCCGATTTCGCCATGACCCACAAAGAGGATAATGATACTCCCGTCCAGTCACAGTCCGAGCGAGATAAAACCGTCGCAGGCAATGAGGGCGGCTCTGTAAGAACGACAGTTGGGGTGGAACTCCCGTGGCGTCAGTTCGCTGCTGACCGTTTGGCGACTTCCCTGCGTCAAAGACGCATTGCATTTCGGGGTGTCGAGGACAAATTGAGATGCTCCTATCATAAAGCCAGATATAAGGCGGTCATTAGAACAGAGATTTTGTTAATGCTTTCCCGACCTTAAATACTTCCTTGTGTCTGGCTGCTACATAGGCAGGAAGCACTTGCCTAAATCCAGATAGGAGGTTAAACACATATATGGAAAGGACTATCAAGCGTGGAGATATTTTCTATGCAGACTTAAATCCCGTTGTCGGCTCGGAGCAAGGCGGTACAAGACCTGTACTTATCATTTCTAATGATATAGGAAACAGGCATAGCCCTACAGTAATCGTGGCGGCTATTACGAGCCGAGTACACACAAAGGCAAAGTTGCCTACACATACGGCAGTAAATGATTTTGAGGGGCTTGATAAAGACTCCATTATCCTGCTTGAACAGATACGGACGATTGATAAACATAGACTAAAACAGTATATGGGATTGATGCCCGATAACATAATGGCAAGAGTTGACAAGGCTCTTGCCATTAGTATTTCACTTAATAACAGACCCAACGGAAAATGTGCAAATTAGAGGAAACGGAGAAATTTGCACATTGGTCAGACTGCGGTTGTACCTCTATAATTTAGGGCATACAGCCGCTTTGTTTTGCGGAGGTAGCCAGATGGAAAATGTTAAAGCGTCCACAAATGCAGAACAGCAGCACGAAAGTAAGGTTGATGAAGAGGAAAATTTCGATACTTTTATCAAAGCTATGGTGCAGATTGTTGAAAAATACGGAAGATTTGTTTTGCAGGAATTGGATAGTGTTGCGTAGGCTTACGCAACCGTACATATCACATTTTCCTAAATTATCGGAGGTGGTAGAATGAACAGAGAAGGAAAGAAATGTGTCTTGTATCCCAGAGTAAGTACCGAGATGCAGGTTGACGGATACAGCCTTGAGGGGCAGAAAAACAGTTTGAAGCGTTTTGCAGACCGTGAGGAAATGGAGATTGTCGGCATCTATGAGGATGCAGGAAAGTCAGGTAAATCAATTGAGGGGCGACCTGCATTTAAGAAAATGCTTTCCGACATAAAAAACGGATTGGAGATAGAATATATTCTTGTTTATAAACTTTCCCGTTTTGGAAGAAACGCAGCCGACATCCTAAATTCTCTGGAGTTTGTGCAGTCCTATGGAATAAACCTTATCTGTATTGAGGAAGGAATAGACTCATCCCAGACAAGCGGCAAGCTCTTAATATCCGTTCTCTCTGCTGTTGCGGAGATTGAGAGGGAAAACATTATCGAGCAGACCATGAACGGACGCAGGGAAAAAGCAAGACAGGGTGGTTGGAACGGTGGCTTTGCCCCGTATGGCTATTATCTAAAAGACAATCAACTTTTAATAGAAGAAACCGAAGCTGAAGCAATCCGAATTATATTTGACAAGTTCGGAAATTCAGATATAGGACTTGGCGGAGTTGCGAAATACCTTAACTTGCAAGGAATAAAGAAAATTCCCCGTCAAAACGGAAAATTAGAAACATGGAGCAGCCATTTAATACGGCAGATATTGGACAATCCTGTTTACTGCGGAAAAATTGCTTACGGCAGGAGGACACGGGAAAAGGTCAAGGGAACAAAAAACGAATATAAGCAGGTTCATACCGATGATTATATTTTAGAGGACGGACAGCATGAGGGAATTGTCAGCGAGGAACTCTGGCAGAAAGTTCATGCAAAGCGGAAAGCAACAGGAATTAAGCAGCCGTCAAAGGTTGGCAAAGATAGGTCGCATCTTCTGACTGGCGTATTGAAATGCCCTATTTGCGGCAGTTCGATGTACACGAATAAACACGCATGGACAAATAAAGACGGCACATATAAGGAAGTTTACTATTATATATGCGGCAGAAATAAGCAGGAGCGAGGTCATCACTGCGACTACAAAGCATCCTTGCGTAAAATTGACATTGAGCCGCTTGTAGTTGAAGCCGTAAAAGAACTGGTAAGCGATGCCTATTTTGCCAAAGAGATTGAAAAGCGAATTGGAGTGCAGACAAATACAAGCACGGTGGATAAAGAACTTGCCAATTATGAAAACAAGCTGAAAGAAGTGGACTTGAATAAGGCTCGTCTGGAAAATGAGATTGATAATCTTCCTGCGGATGCCCGATTTCGTGAGAGAAAAATCCATGATATGACATTAAGGCTTGATGCTTTGTATGACACAATGGTAGAGTTGGAGGAACGCATTGAGGATGCAAAATTGAGGAAAAGCTCTATTGAGATGGAAGCAATCACTCTTGATAATGTTTACAAAATCATGCAGAATTTTGGAAAACTGTATGCTATAATGAGTGATGAGGAGAAGAAAAGTCTTATCACTTACCTCATTAAAGAAATCCAGATATACCCGAATGGAGAATCGGAAATGCCTTTGAAGTCGATAGAGTTTAACTTTCCGATTTATGTTGACGGCAGGCAGGTAAGGAAAGTTTTGTGGGAAAGAGGTAATACCGTTGAGACGGTAGTATTGATGTCAAGGCTGTAAGCCTTTATTTTACTAGGTTTCCGGA
>CAZYYF010000030.1:0-10514 GCA_964650875.1 uncultured bacterium | reverse complement strand
TATGAGTCTCTGGCTGGTGAGCCTAATATAAGCACTGATGGCAAGATTTACGTTCTTTTTCAAGCGGCCCAGTTATACGAATTAGAAAAGAAGTATCCTATTGCCCGTGAAAGATATAAACAAATTATTAATACGGAAGGTGCAGCAGATGTTCAGAAGATTCGTGCGGAAATAAAGACAGCTGATATACTGATAAAGGAAAAACGTTATTCTGATGCACGGAGCCTTTTAGTTTCTATAGAGAAAACTTCTATGGGGCTTAATCCTCCCCATGAACATTTTCGAAATGAAGCAGTAGACAGACTCAATATGTTAGATAAGATTGCAGATGGTCATAATGTTTCTGCTATATCTCAGCAGGATTTTATAGGATGGATAAGCTGTCCAAAAGAATTTTTGTATGTATCAACCGAAGGTTCTGATAGAAATGCAGGTACAAAAGCCAGGCCTTTTCGTACGTTTGAAAAAGCCAGGGATGTCATACGGAGCAAGAAAAAGGAGAATGTTTTTCCCAAGGGTGGTATCACTGTGTTTATCAGAGGTGGTACATATTATATGGATAGTCCTTTTACCCTTACGGCAGAAGATTCAGGGACGCCTGATGGTCCGATAGTCTACAGGGCTTATCCAGGAGAAAAGGTTCGTTTAATAGGAGGTGTATTTCTTTCAAGATTTTGTCCTGTAACAGACACAGAGGTTCTAAACCGTATACCTCAAGAGGCTCATACCAAGGTATTACAGGTTGATTTAAAAGCGGCTGGAATAACCAATTATGGCAAGTTATATCCGAGGGGTTATGGAAGCACCTATCAGTGTGATGCCTCGCCTTTATGGGGACAACCCTATCCTTCAGCGGCAGAGCTTTTTTACAAGGATAAAAGGATGGAGCTTGCCAGGTGGCCTAATGAAGGATGGGCACGGATTGGAGATACGGCGTTGCCTGGTTTAAAGTTAGAGACTTATGCTTATGGTGTTTACAATAAAGCAGGTAAATTCAGATATATTGGTAATAGACCTGAAAGGTGGAAAGGCGAAGATGAGATATGGATGAAAGGATACTGGAGCCAGACGTATGAACAGCATCATCGGCTGGTAAAAGACATAGATACAGGGACAAAGATTATTACACTTGACGCTAAACCGAGACCAGAAGTTTGTAGAGGGTTTCCGTATTTTGCCTATAACATTCTTGGTGAGCTGGATAGACCGGGAGAGTGGTATTTAGACCGAAAGACAGGGATACTTTATTTTTGGCCACCTGGAGATTTTAAGAACAATGATATATGGTTATCAACCCTTGCTGGTTCTGTTGTTACAACACAGGGGGCATCTTATACAGTTTTTCATGACTTACTTATAGAAGGAAGCTGGGAATATGGTATCCATATGACTGCGGGTAATTATAATCTTATATCAAAATCAACTGTACGGAATACAGGTAAAGCTGCAATCCTTGTAGAAGGTGGGAGATATGATAGTATTGTAGGGTGCGATATATATGGAACAGGAGACGGTGGTATTATTCTTGAGGTTGGTGAAGAAAACAGGAAAATGAGTAGAGGACGTCTTGTTTACTTTTCAAAGGACCTTGAACCTGTTGGACATCTTGTTGAAAACTGTCATATTCACCACATCAATCAGGTAGGAGGAGGTTATGGAGCCGGTGTTTATCTTGGGGGATGTGGACAGAGGATGAGAAACAATCTGATACATGATAATTCTTATCAGGCAGTACACTTTCGTGGAAATGACCACCTGATAGAATACAACGAAGTCTATGATGTATCCCATGAACCACGAGACCATGGTGTTTTCTATATAAATGAAAGCAGCCGGTCGATTGCGGGCTATCGTGGTAATGTGATAAGGTTTAATTTTGTTCACCATATCTGTAGCCACCAATCGCCTCATGAGACCCAGGGTCTATCCGGTTTATATCTTGATGGAGTAATCCCAGCGGGAGTAACGGCATATGGTAATATGTTCTACAAATTTGATGGGTTATCTATTTACAGTGGTGGCGGACGTGACTGCAGGTTTGAAAACAACCTTTTCATAGATTGTAAAACAGCTATCTCACAGGGTGATAGACAAGGCTATCTCTTAAACGAAGATTTAAAAAAACGGTGGATTGAAAATGTATCAGAGGTTTTGGAATATCCCAGATGGAGAGAAAGGTTTCCACAACTGATTGGTACCCTTGAAGAAGAGCCCTTGGGACTTCCTATAAACAATGTATATCAAACAAACATTGCTACAGGAATAAAAGACGATTTTTTAAGTATCCCCACTGGCATTGAGAAATACCAGGTTATATCTTGTAACTGGACAGACAAGAATGGTAATCCTTTTTTTATGGACAGAGACAACAGGGATTTTAGGTTAGCTTATGGGTCTCCGGTATTTTATTACATAGGTTTTGAACCCATACCTGTTAATAGAATAGGTGTGTATAAAGACCCTCTACGTTGTAGCTGGCCAATTGACAAGAGCCCTGCTGGCAAATACTGGGATGAAAAGAAGTTTTCTACTGGACAAGCAGCTCAGTCACAGAGAGGGCGTATTCCACAAAACACGCAGGTTAATAGAGAATATTTTGCCCCGGCAAAGGTCTTTACAGCACAGAAGATTACAGAAGTAGTTTTTCCTGGTAGTCTTTTCAATAAAATCTCAATAGAAGATGTTGCAGATTTAATGCCGTTGTTTCCTCTTGAGAAAAATGCAGAGCAAGAGATGAAACCTGTGGGATTTGCCTCTGTGTATTTTGATGATAGATATCTGTATATTGCTTTGAGGGGATATAACATACCTGATATTAAGGCTGGTGAAGGGCTTTCAGAAGTTTCAATAGAAGGTCTATGGCAGGATTGGTGGCCTGATGATCTTTTAATAGGACCCATCTACATTTTTTGGGGTCAACTAGATGGTACCGTTCGAGTGCTTAATCTGTATGGATTACCTGATGGTGTAGTTAAGCATCTTGAACAAGAGGTTTGCTATGCATCAGATTTTTCAAAAGACACAGGTATATGGAAAGGGGTTTGGAGGTTTCCTCTCGGGTTGATAACTAACAGTGTTGAACATAAGAGTACATTCAGGCTAAACATAGGGGGCCATTTTAATAATAAATGGTATGGTTGGGTGAATAAAGGAGTTCCTTTACACTATCTTGAATATGCGGGGGAAATCAGTTTTAAGTGATACTGTTTCTTTTGTTGTGATAAAAACGTAAATTTTCAGTGATAATCGTGTTTTGTTATTCTGTGAAATGCCTCGGATTTAAGGATAGAGCAAGGCGACGACGAAATCGGCCAGCAGGTATACTGATAGTATGTTGACCAAGCCGATAAGAACATCCACGACGCTATATCTTTGAAGACGAAAATTGGTATAAGGAGCAAGGCAATTCTGGCAATGATGGGTGTTATGACTATGATATTTTTTCTATGTATCTATGGGCGTTGTAGGAACTTCTTACATAGTATCCACTTTCTATGTGTTTGAATCCCATCTCCATGCCTTTATTAGCATAAAAGTTGAACTCTTCCAGGGAAGTATAAGTTACTGTTCTATAATTCCTTATCCCCGGAGCAAGATACTGGCCTATACTCAAAAAATCACAGCCTGTTTCTATAATATCTTTCATAACATCCATAACTTCCTGTTTCTTTTCTCCCAGTCCAAGCATGATGCCGGATTTGGTAATCTGTTTTCCATTAATCTTTTTTATTTCTGACAGTACTCCGAGAGACCTGTTGTAGTCTGCCATGCTTCTTACAATAGGGTATAAAGAGGGAACTGTTTCTATGTTGTGAGATATAACATCAGGTGAGGCTTCTACCACTATTTTTAATGAATCCATATTTCCGAGGAAATCAGGAATCAATACTTCTATTGTGATTAATGGAGATAGTTGCCTTATAAGTTTTAGTGTTTCTACAAAAACAGAAGCCCCTCCATCAGGAAGGTCATCTCTGGTGACACTTGTTATTACAACATAACGGATACCAAGAGATTTAATGGCTTCCACTACCTGTAAAGGCTCGTTTTTATTAGGTTCTGCCGGTGTTCCTTTTTTGATACTACAGAAGCAACAGTTTCTTGTACAGATATTCCCCAGGATCAAAAATGTGGCTGTTTTTTTTTTGAAACATTCGCTGATGTTTGGGCACCGACTTTCTTCACACACAGAGTGAAGGTTATATTTCCTGAGGGTGTTTTTTGTTGCTACCAGGTCTGAAAACCTTATCTTCTTTTTTGAAAACGGATGTGGATGTTCATACATTTTATATTGTGCGGTTTTTTACAACAGTAAGGTTTTTTTCTATCAGTATCCGTTGCTCTTCCGAAAATTTCAGTTCTTCAAGTTCTACATTGAAAACTGATATAAAACTTTCTTTCATAACTCCTGCAAATTCTTCAAAAGATATTTTTCTCCCGAGTATTTCTTTCATAGATGTTGCTCTCCTTTCAGCAGGCAAGATAGGTTCTTTTACGTATCGGCTGACCAGAGGGATGTTTAAACTCAAAGGTATTGAACCATGTTGCATGATCATCTTTTTTTTTCTTTTTTGTGCGTTACCGCCTATCTTTTTGCCTTCAAGCAGGATATCGTAATCTTCAAATGATGAGAAACAAAAGCTTGACTTTATCTTTTTGCTTTCAGGACCATCTATGGCAAAAAAAGGGTTTAGACCAAATCTTATGTAAGTCTCTATAAGAAAAGAGCATATCCGTTTATAAGCATCTTTTACTGAAATAGGACTACCAATATCTTCTTCTGTGCACGCAATGGAATAGGTTACCTCATCTCCGTGAAATATTATTCCGCCTCCTGTGGCTCTTTTTACAAAAGGAATGTTATCTTCCCTGCATTTGTCCATATATAATACGGATTCCGGATTCTGTGAATAACCGAGGCTGAAGCTATGGGGATTCCAGCCATATATTCTTAACAGTGGAGTTGTAGATGCTGAAAGAATATCAAGGAGTGTTTCATCAATAGCCATGTTTAGTGCCGGTGGCAGATGTCCGGAATAGATAAAGTACCATTTTTTCATATTCAGCCGTTCCACTTCAGGTTAAGGTCCCTGGCAGCTTTTACTTCATCGGGTCTCTGGACAGGGGTGTTATCAGGCATATCTGCAAAGACTTCAGGTTTTTTTTCTGCCAGATCTGCAGCTTCTTTCATTACCTCTATAAAACTATCCAGTGTTTCTTTACTTTCAGTCTCTGTGGGTTCTATCATTAGTGCTTCTTTTACAATAAGTGGAAAATATACAGTTGGTGGATGATATCCCTTGCTTATGAGGTATTTTGCTATGTCAAGAGCGCTTACGCCTTTTTCTTTCTGACGTTCAGCAGAAAAGACGCATTCATGCATACATCTTCTATCATAAGGCAGTTTATAAGAATTTTTCAGTTTTGTTCTTACATAATTGGCATTTAGCACGGCTTTCTCAGAAGCATCAATGAGCCCAGATTTCCCAAGCATGAGTATGTAAGCATAAGCCTTTACAATTACCCCGAAATTGCCGTAGAAAGGGGCTATGTAGCCGATTGATTTTGGATAGTTATAATCCAGACAGAAGGTTCCATCGGTTCTCCTGATAACCTTGGAAATAGGCATAAATTCCGATAGATGTTTTTTCACTCCAACGGGTCCGGCACCTGGGCCTCCTCCTCCGTGTGGTGTGGCAAATGTTTTGTGCAGGTTGAGGTGCACTATATCAAACCCAATATCTCCAGGTCTCAATTTACCCATAACGGCATTAAGATTTGCTCCATCATAATAAAGAAGGGCGCCAACTTTATGTCCCATCTCGCATATCTCTTTTATGTGCGGGTTAAATATCCCGAGGGTATTGGGACAGGTAAGCATGACTCCTGCAACATCACTCGTTAGATGTTTTCTGTATTCGTCTATATCCATAACACCGTTTTTATCCGATGGAACTACTATTACTTCATAACCGGCGATGGTTGCACTTGCAGGGTTCGTTCCATGGGAAGAGTCAGGAACAAGTATGTATTTTTTCTTGTGTTTTTTGTCCCTGTGATAAGCGGCGATAATCATCGCTCCAGTTAGTTCCCCGTGTGCCCCGGCAAGTGGTTGCATAGTAAAAGCATCCATGCCTGTAATCTCGTTTAGTAGTTTTTCCATGTGGTAGAGTATTTCAAGACATCCCTGAGTAAGAATTCCTCCTCCTGAAAGCTGGGGTAGTAAAGGATGAATATCTTCAAATCCCGGGAATTTTGCCGCTTTTTCCATAAACTTCGGGTTATACTTCATAGTACAGGAACCAAGAGGGTAAAAGTGGGTATCCACGCAGAAATTTATATTTGCCAGTATAGAAAAATGCCTTATTACATCAAGTTCCGAGACCTCAGGTAGGTTTATTTCACTTTTCCTTTTGAGATTATCAGGGAGTTTTGCTGTTGCAGGGACATCTTTTTTCGGTATTTTGAAGCCTGTCCTTTCGGGTTTACTTTTATCAAATATCAGTTGCATAATACTGCCTCCAGACTTTCTGCGAATTTTACAATCTCTTCTTTTGTTCTCTGTTCAGTAACTGCTACAAGCAGGTAGTTGTCCATTCCACGGTAAAACCTTCCGAGAGGAAGTCCAGGTATGTATCCTTTTGAAATCATTTTATGCACCACTTCGTCGGCATTGTGTGATAAAAGAACCGTGAATTCGTTAAAGAAAGGAGGTTGCCCTACCTTGAGGACACCTGGTATTTTTTCCAGACATTCTTTGGTAAACGCTGCTTTGTCAAGGTTGATAAGAGCAAGTTCTCTGAGGCCTTTCTTGCCGAGTAGAGAAAGGTATATCACTGCCCTTAATGCGCACAGTGCTTCATTTGAACATATATTTGATGTGGCTTTTTCCCTGCGGATGTGTTGTTCTCTTGCCTGAAGGGTCATTACATAGCTGTCTCTACCGTGTTTGTCTAAAGTCCTGCCTATAATCCTGCCGGGCATTTTCCTAACAAACTCCTTTTTTGATGTCATGAACCCGAGATAAGGACCTCCAAAGGAAAGTGGTATCCCGAGGCTTTGTCCTTCTCCAACAGCTATATCTACTCCCATTTCACCTGGTGTTTTTAAGACTCCGAGAGAAATGGGATAAACGGATAATATAACTATAACACCTTTTTTATGGGCATATTCCACGATATCAGAAAAGTCATCAATGCAGCCAAAAAAGTTGGGGTTCTGGAGTATTATCGCTGAGGTCCTTTCATCAAGTTGTTTGTAGATATTTTGTCTGTCGGCTCTCATGTTTTTTACTGGAATTTTCACCATATCCAACGACAGGTTTGATGTATAACATTTAAGCATAGTCCAGTAGATAATATTGACTCCAGCATCAACTAATATTCTTTTTCTCCCGTTTATTCTGACAGCTGTCATGCATGCTTCATACAAGGCTGTTCCTCCGTCATAGAGAGAAGCATTGGATACATCCATGTCTGTCAGGTGGCATATCGCAGTCTGGTATTCGTAGATTGCCTGTAGCCAGCCCTGTGATGCTTCTGGCTGATAAGGAGTATATGCAGTATAAAATTCAGGCAGGGAACTTATGGCATCTACTGCTGCTGGAATGTAATGGCTATAAAAGCCTGCTCCTATAAAGGTGAGCAGGTCCCCTGAATTTTTTGAAGCAAGCTCTTGAAGATGTCTTATAACCTCTAACTCGGATTTGCCTTCAGGAATATCAAAGGATGTGGGTCTCATACTTGCTGGGATATCTTCAAAAAGCTCACTTATGGAACTAACGCCTATCTCAGAAAGCATCTGTTTTACTTCTTCCGGGGTATGTGGTGTATAGTTCATCTTAAAGGCTCTTGATGTAATTTTCGTAATCCTCTGGGCTCATCAGGTTTTTTATCTCCTGGTCAGCATTCTCAAGTTCTATTGTTACAAGCCAACCTTCGTTATAAGGAGAACTGTTAATAATTTCCGGAGACTCTACTACTTTTGGGTTACATGAAATAATCTTGCCGGAAAGAGGCGTATATATGTCAGAAGCAGCTTTTACAGATTCTATTGTGCCAATCCTCTGAAACTGCGCAACTTTTTCTCCCTCCTGTAAAAATTCAACAAAGGTTATATCTCCAAGTGTTTCCACTGCATAATTAGTAATACCTATGGTGCCTGTGTTTCCTTCAATTCTTATCCATTCATGTTCTTTTGTGTACAGCAGGTCTTTTTTTACTTCCATAGTGTCTCCTTTACTCAGTTTATAATACTTGCCTTCGCATTCAAAACTATAATTTTGTAAATATTCACTGAACACCGTGTTGTCATTGCGAGGACCGGAGGGATTGCCACGGCAGAAAACGCCTCGCAACGACAAAAGACGTCGGATTGCCACGCATAATACGCTCGCAATGACAAACGAGGGGCAGGCTCCACGATCCCATATTTTTCATGCAATGTTAATATATTATCACATAAAAGCAATTTCCATAAAACAGACCCGTGTCCACACATAGTAAAGTTAAGCTATCTTGCTTTGATGGCAAGCATTCTTACTATACCTCCGGCTTTCTTGATATGGTCAATTACCTCTTCAAGATGGTCTATTATCTCATAAGCAAGTATCAATAGATGTGGGGAGAGGTTTGTCCTTATTAATTCGTTTATAAGGTCCCTTCTTTTGTCGTCCCCTTCTTTTTCAAGCGTTTCTATCCCAGCACATTCTTCCAGCACTTTTTCCCCATTATTCTGGACAAGGTAATTAAGTGCATTTTTTAATTTCTCAGCTGACTTGACTGCAATAAGACTACTTTCAAGCATCAGTCTGTTAAGATTTTCTGAAGGTTGTTTATCAAAAAATTCCAGAAGCCTTACAACCTCTTTTGCACTATCAGCTATATCATTGAGAGCTTCGTTCAATAGAATAAGGTCCTCTCTGTCAGGTGGCATAAATATGCCTTTTGATAGCTCTGCCATTATCTCTTTTTTTATTTCGTCTCCCTGGTGTTCTGCGTTTTTTGTTATATTGATGTTGTTGTTTCTTGCCTCTACGTCGTTCTTAATAACCGATTCAATGGTTGCCTTCATAGATATTACACACTCAAGTGATTTTTCAACATGTTTTAACGCAAGAGTCAGGATGTTTTGTTCTTCCTTGTTTCCCAGCCACGCAAATATGTTTCTTGTTCTCTCCATTGAACCCTCCTATTGTTTATAAAAACCACAGAATGGTAATTGTTAAAATATAGGTTATGATGCCTGCAATCACGGGTGTTAAAGCCCAGGTAATAGTTATATCTCTGGCCAATTTTAGATTTATGGTTTTTATTCCACGTATTGTCCCTGCTCCCCATACAGCTCCTATAATTGCATGTGAGGTGGATACAGGAATTCCCCAATGACTATAAAGATGTATGTTTAGAGCCGTAGCCATTTCTATTGCAATAGTCATCAAAGGGGTTATGTGGGTTATTCTAAAACCAACTGTTTCTATTACCCTGTAACCCCATGTTACTGTGCCTAATATTATGGCAAGTGCACCTAAAAAGGCGGCAGAGATGTGGGTGAATTTTTGGGTTCCGAAAAGAATTCCTGTGGCGTTTGCCACATCATTTGCACCCCACATAAAAGCAAGATAGGCACTTGTTGCATAGGTAAGAAAATATATTATACTCTTCCGCCTTTTTTTTATAAATGGGATGTGAAACAGAAAACTGAATAGGTAATAAAAAAGTATTGCGATAATACATGCCCCGATAGGAGTAACAATCCAACATATAGTTATCTGACCTATCTTATTCCAGTGAATAATACTATTTACTGCCAGTCCGCCTCCTGCCACAGCTCCCACAATAGAATGGGATGTAGATACAGGAAATTTCTTATAGGTTGCGATAGTTACCCACAAGGCCGCACTGAATAAAGTTGTAAAGGCAATTACATTCATCTTCTCTGTCGGCAGTTGGTTTATAGGAACCACACCATTTCCTATGGTTTTAATGACATTTCCTCCGAACAGCAAAGCTCCAAGAAAACTGAAAAAACAGGTTAT
Source organism: uncultured bacterium (assembly GCA_964650875.1). GTDB lineage: Bacteria > Ratteibacteria > UBA8468 > B48-G9 > JAFGKM01 > JALNXB01. The sequence goes on along the minus strand of CAZYYF010000030.1, from coordinate 478 downwards.
AGCTATTCCTGTTTTTAGATTCATTACTCTAGAACCTATGTCCACGCCGATGCAGTTTGCTGCGTCGTTTGCTCCCATTGACCATCCCATATAAAGAGCAGCTAATATTATCAGGGCAAACAACATAATTTCTCCTCTTTTGTTTTTTTACCCAATTCTCTTATAATAACGTAGATAGTATAAACGATTTTTATTTATTTCTCAACTTCTTCACTTATAGTCTGTATTACCATCAGAAAGGTAAGTGTTGAAGCCCATGGTATCATTACCAGGAGTATCATAACAAAGCAATCTCAACGATAGGGCAAGGAATATGCATCCTGGCTTTGAAGGTTTTCTCTTCCATCCTTTCTTTCTCATTTTGAAGATGTTAATTTGTAAATATTCACTGAACACCGCGTTGTCATTGCGAGGAATGAGCCCCCTCGGTTGTCATTGCGAGGAATGTTTTTTATGACGTGGCAATCCCAATGATGTG
>CAZYYF010000029.1:0-10679 GCA_964650875.1 uncultured bacterium | reverse complement strand
AAACTGAACATCAGTTTGCCTTCAGCATCGTGCAAAGGCAGACAAGAACCCGAATTACCGGGACGGGGTTCACTGAATACTGACATTGAAAGGCATCTTGAAACAAAAACCATATAATAACGGGGGGGAAAATGGTTAAAAAGAAAAACGAAGACGAGGAAAAGCAGATAACACTTTCCAATACCAAGAAGGAGATGTTAGAGGCCTATAATGAACTACTGAAACAACTGCAGGAAAAAGAAGCACAACAGATTGTCCCTGAAAAAAAGGCTGAAGAAAAGACTGCGCGAGAAGTTGTGAAAACTGCGGATTCACTTACAATAGACGGAGTTGTTCAGGGAATAAATACCCTGAAGTTTGAGATAGGAAAACTTCTCAATGAGATTTCAGATAAACTGGAAAATGAGGTTAAACGTTTTGGAGATATCCAGGCGGCTATTGCAGTGAAAGAAAAGGAACTACAGGAGGTTTATGAAATATCACGTGCTGCTCAAAGTCTTGCCGCACTCATAGAAGCCCACAATAGAGAAAAAGAAGAGTTTGAGCAGGAGATGTCTCGCAGAAGAGAGGAACTTGCCAGAGAAATTGAGAGTACCAGACAACAGTGGAATGCTGAAGTAGAAAAGCATAAGGAACTACTGAAAGAACAACAGGAAGAGGAGAGAAAACATAGGGAACGGGAAAAAGAAGAGTATCTTTATGATTTTGCCCGCCACAAAAAGGTAGAGTTAGATAAGTTGCAGGATGAAAAAGAAAAACAGAAGAGAGATTTTCAACAAGAAATAGAGGAGAAAGAAAAAGAACTTCTTGAAAGAGAAAATGAAGTAAAGACAAGAGAAGAGGAACTGGCGCTTCTGCGAAAAAAGGTTGATAACTTTCCAAAGGAACTGGAAGCTGCGACATCCCGGGTGACAAAAGAGACTACAGAAAGACTTCAAAAGGAGTTTACAAACACTGAGGCTTTGTTGAAAAAAGACTTTGCGGGAGAAAAAAATGTATTTCTTACAAAGATAGAATCTATGGAAAAAACTATAAAACAACAGCAAGAAGAAATAGATAAGTTATCGAGACAGCTGGAGTCAGCCTATAAGAGGATTGAGGATATTGCAGTGAAAACAGTATCAACGCAGCAGACATGGAAACCAGTATATCAACAGGAAGAGAACAAAAAACAGTAGTGTTCACATTAGAGAAAATACAGGCAAAAGGATAGTTGCAATAGTGACAGCATAGGTATCTGTGGTGTAGAAATTAAAGGTTAAACCAGCAGGATTTGTTTTTTCTTTAAGTGCAACAGCCGGCTTACTATCGCACCAGAGTATTTCAATGTCCTTAAAGTAGAAATTCTTTTGCATCTCTTCAGGCAGGGCTTTCCAGATAGCCTCTTTGAAAGAAAACGATATGCCCAGAAGATGAAAAGTATCCCTATTGTGAGGGATAGATGACAACTCCTTGTCTGTAAAGAGCCTGTTGATAAATCTCCTTTTGTATTTTTGCAGTATCTGCTGAAACCTCTTGAGGTCCACGATATCTATGCCGGTATATATCTCCATGGTGCTTGCCTCCTTGCAATTTTTGGTATTACAGTGTAAAATATATAAGTTTGTTTGGCAATATGCATAGAAAAACAACAGTATGGAAAACAAAAAGATAGGGTTTATAGGAGAACTGACAAGTATAGAGTTTTTCAGGACATTAGGTGCAGAAGTTTTTGGTGCACGTACAGTCCAGGAGGCTGAAAAGGTTATCAGCGGCCTGAAAATGTCTGACTATGCCATGTTATTTATTACAGAGGAGGTATTTGATAGGCAGCGGTTTGAAAAGTATCTATTAACCAAGAAATTGCTGGTTATACCGAGTTTAATCTCATCAACGGATAAAGGATATCATATTGTGGAAGAATTGATAAGGAAAGCTACTGGAATTAAGGAACAAAACAATGGATAAAGGCAGAATCATCAAAGTCAGTGGTCCTCTTGTACAGGCAGAAGGTATGCACGACTCAAAAATGTACGATGTCGTACGAGTGGGAAACAACAGGCTTGTTGGAGAAATTATACGGTTAGAAAGCGATATTGCATCTATACAGGTATACGAGGAAACAGAAGGACTTAAGGTCAATGACCCTGTTTTTGAAACAGGCGCGCCGCTTGTAGTTGAACTCGGACCGGGTCTACTTCAAAACATCTTTGATGGCATACAAAGACCGCTTTCTAAGCTTGAAACAAAAGGAGATTTTATTATCAGAGGCTTGGAAATGCCCTCACTTGATAGGGAGAAAAAGTGGAAGTTTACCCCTTGTGTGAAAAAGGGAGACATTATTGAAGGAGGAGATATCGTAGGAGAGGTACAGGAAACATCTCTGCTGATGCATAAGATTATGTTGCCTCCTATGATGAAAGGCGAAGTAATAGAGATAAAGCAAGGAGAGTTTACCGTTGAACAACCGCTCGGAAAAATCAGAACAGATAAAGGGGAAATGCTTTTTTACCTTATGCAAAAGTGGCCCGTGCGTCTCAGAAGACCTGTTAAAAACAAGATGCCTCCCAACCAACCTCTTGTGACCGGACAACGGGTGATAGATACCATGTTTCCTGTTATGAAAGGAGGTACCGCCTGCATACCCGGTCCTTTCGGTAGTGGAAAATGCGTTCCCGGTAATACATCAGTTTTGCTTGCTACTGGCCAACTAAAACCCATTGAGGAAATTTATAGAGAATCTCAAAAAAGTGGAACAGTAATTCCCTGTAAAGATGAGGAATACATCGTTTTAAAAAGGCCCCTAAAGGTACTTTCGTATAATGACGGCAAGATAAAAGAAGGGCTGGCTTCTGTAGCCTACAAAGGTTTCACTGACAAAATTGTAAGGATTTACACAGATACCGGCAGAATACTAGAAGTTACTCCATCTCATAAGCTTTTCCGCTTTAATGATAATATGGCAGTGGAAGAAATACCTGCAATAAACCTTAAAGAAGGCGATTATCTTGCAGTTCCAAAAACAATTCCCTTAAAAGGAAGAAAGTATAAATTCAATATACACAGGATTTTTTCTGAATTTAGGAGCGCGGATGAACAGTTAAACAAAGAAGTCAATAAATTGCTAAAAGGAATGAAAGAGAAATATGGAAGCTTACAACAGGTTGCCCATAAACTACGGACTTCTTATGATGTCTTTATGGGTTTTTACCTCGGGAAAAACCATCCTGATTTGAAGTTCATCAGAAAGGTATATCTTGAAAACGGTCTATCTGTACCCTGTCCGGCAACAATAAAAGAAGAGTTTCCCAGTACCTCATGCAAAGTACCTTCATACCTTGATGAAAAACTATCCCTTTTTCTTGGGTTGCTAATGGCTGACGGAATGGTTAAGGGAACCTCTGTGAGGTTTTATAATAACCAGCAACAGATTTTAAGTCTTTATTCCCAATTATTGTTGACTCTCTTCGGTCTTAAACCTGTAGCAAGGCAATTGACAACCGCAAAGTCGTTGTGCGTTGAATCACCTGTGCTCTCACAATTACTCCTTTTTCTGCAGGTGCCTGAAACCCAAAAATCAAGAAATCCTGTGGCGCCTCTTTTTCTAATGAAAAGTCCAAATAAGATATTAGCCCAATTTCTAAAAGGCTATTTTCTCTGTGAGGGCTATTTCTCAAAAGACAAGGGTGAAATTGAGATTTCCACAGCCAGCCGTTGTTTATCAGAACACCTTTCTTATATTCTTACCCGCCTTGGAATCCTGTGTAAAATAAGGACAAAGAAGATAAAAGGTATTGAATATTTTAGGGTATTTATACGAGGAACTACAGAGATAAATAAGTTTTATAGAATAACCGGAGGAGATACATCATTCGCAAAATACCTGCTTATGAAAGAGTATCTTGATGAGGATATAAGACAATACGAGAGATACGATGCTCTAAAAATCTCTTTATCATTCTGGGAAAAGATCTATAACGACCATGGAAGATATTATCAACAATTGAAAAATGCAGGAATAGAAATTTCCAATCATATTGCGGGTGAAAAAATATCTCTTGCTAATCTCAAAACATTCGCAAAGATAACAAAAGATGCTGCTTTGCAAAAACTGGCATTTAACTGTCTCGCACATATATATCAGGACAAAATAGTCAAGATAGAGACAGAAGTTTATAAAAAACCTGTTTATGACCTGCAGATTGAAAAGTACCATAATTTTATAGGAGGTAATATCCCTTCTTTTTTACATAACACGGTTGTGCTTCACCAGATAGCAAAATGGGCAGACGCTCAGGTAATAGTCTACATCGGATGTGGAGAAAGAGGTAATGAGATGGCGGATATCCTTACAGAGTTCCCTGAACTGAAAGACCCTTTTTCCAACAGACCTCTTATGGAACGAACTGTGCTTATTGCAAACACCTCAAATATGCCTGTTGCAGCAAGAGAAGCATCCATCTATACAGGCATTACTATGGGAGAATACTTCAGGGATATGGGATATTCTGTAGCATTGATGGCTGACTCAACAAGCAGGTGGGCAGAAGCACTCAGGGAAATTTCAGGAAGAATGGAAGAGATGCCAGGAGAAGAAGGATACCCCGCTTACCTAGGTACCAGTGTGGCATCCTTCTATGAAAGGGCAGGTAGGGTCATATGTACAGGCAGAGAACCCCGAGAAGGTTCCCTGTCAGTTATTGGAGCAGTAAGTCCTGCTGGAGGAGATATGACAGACCCGGTTGTACAGATGACACTACGGGTTGTCAAGGTCTTCTGGGGTCTTGATGATAGGCTTGCCTATCAGAGACATTTCCCTGCTATCAATTGGCTTACAAGTTATTCACTTTACGAAGAAAACATTGCTCCGTTTCTTGAAAAAGAAATCGGTCCTGATTTTATGAAAAACAAAAAAGAAGCCCTTTCAATTCTTGAAAAAGAATCCGAGCTTAATGAAATCGTAAGGTTGGTAGGAATGGAAACTCTTTCTTCCCAGGACAGGTTAATACTTGAAACTGCCCGTTCAATAAAGGAAGACTTTCTTCATCAAAGCTCCTTTGATGAAAGAGACGCGTACACCACGTTAAAAAAACAGTACCATATGCTTAACTCCATACTATTATTCCACCGCCTTGCAAGTAAGGCTATTGAAAAAGGGTTATCAATTGAAGAAGTTATGAAGATGGGTGTAAGAGAAAAAATAAGTCAAATCCGATATATCCCTGCTGATAGGTTAACAGAGTTTGACACACTTAATAACGAAATCTCCAATGTGTTTCTTACAGAAAAGGCTCAATAGTAACAAAAATCAACTGATGTAATCGCTTACCAATCTTATACCAATTCGTATTATAATGGGACAGTTGCTTTTTTTTGTTTTCAGACAACAGTCTTCCCATCAAAAATTGTGTGAGCAACTACCACCTGCCCGACAGATATCCCCCCGTCGTTTGAAGGAAACCTGCTGTTTGTATAGACAGTGAAACCTTCTTTGGATAGAGACCTATATATGTTGTTAAGAAGGAAGGAGTTCTGGAATGAACCTCCTGATAGAACTACTATGGAAATATTTCTTTCCTGTTTTATTCTTTTACAGATTTCTGTTATTACAACCACTATGGCTTTATGAAATCTGTACGAAATAACCCCTTTGTTTACTCCTGCCCCTACATCTTTCACCACCTGCCTTATAAGAATTCGTGGGTCAAGAACAATTCCAGCGCCTGTTGTATCTGGTTTTATGGCGAATCTGTAAGGGGATATCTGTGTTTTTTCCATAACCATTTCCAGTTCAATTGCCGCCTGGGCATCATAGGAAATCTCTTGCTGTAGCCCTATGATGGCAGATATGCTGTCAAAAAGCCGTCCCATACTGGAAACAGCAGGACAGTTAATGTTGTTTTTGAGCATCTCTACAACAAAGGATATTTTTTTTTGCGCCACCTGTGTAAGAAGAGGTACCCGTGTGTTAACAAAAGAGCCTCCAAACGTATTATAAAGATATGACAACCCAGTTCTCCAGACTTCTCTTACAGCGATGTCTCCACCAGGTAAGGCAACATAATCAAGCCACGCATACCTTTCATAACCTTTATAGTCGGCAATCATAAATTCACATCCGCGGATATCTCCCTTTTCCCCATATCCTGTACCATCAATAGCCACACCTATAACCTTGTTAGCCGATATATTGTTTTCCAGCATGCAAGAAGCGATATGTGCATGGTGGTGTTGTACTCCAACAAGGGGAATGCCTTGCTTTTCCGACAGTCCCTTTGCAAATCGGCTGGAGGCATAATCAGGGTGCAGGTCACAGGCAATAAGTCCGGGACTAAATCTGAAAAGGTTTCTGAAATGCTCATATGAGAATATGTAATACCTGAAGGAGCCCATGTGTTCAAGGTTGCCTAAATACTGGCTTGTGACAACACAGTTGCCCCACCCGAGAGAAAAGGTGTTTTTCTCGTTAGCGCCTGCAGCAAAAACCGGATGTTTGAATGAAAAAGGCATTTTTACAGGCTCTGGCACATAACCCCTTGCTCTTCTTATGATGTGCGTCTTGTTATCACACCTTTCGACCTTCGCAACAGAATCGTCACAACCAACCTCTATATCCCTATTGTGGGAAAGAACGTAATCTGCCATCCCTATAAGTTTTTCAAGCGCATCTGTATCCCTGTAAATAATCGGTTGGTCCGACATATTGGCACTCGTTGCTACAACTATATCAAAATTCCCGTAATGAAACAGCAGGTGATGAACAGGTGCATATGGCAGGAGACAGCCAAGGTATTTATTGCGAGGCGCAATCTCTACCGGTAGCCTGCAGACAACCTTCTTTTTGAGTATAACAACAGGAGCCCTCCACGAAGAAAGAAGTTTTTTCTCCTGTGCATTCACAACACAGTATCTGCAGACAACCTTTATATTTCTTGCCATAACGGCAAAAGGTTTATCTCCTCTCTGTTTACGTTTCCTTATGGTTTTGACCGCTGAACGGTTCGTTGCATCGCAGAAAAGGTGGTAACCTCCAATTCCTTTTACCGCTACTATACATCCTTTTTCTATAAGTGTGGCTGCTTTTTTTATCGCGTGCTGTCCTGAACCAAGAGGTTGTCTGTTGGTATCAAACAGAATATACTCAGGACCGCAGACAAAACAGCAATCAGGTTGTGCGTTAAATCTCCTATTAAAGGGATTGACATACTCGGCATAACAGTCAGGACACATCATAAACCTGTACATGGATGTATGTTTCCTGTCATAAGGAAGGCTCTTGACGATGGTAAACCGGGGTCCACAGTTGGTACAGTTGATAAAAGGAAAGAGATACCTCCTGTCCTGAGGAGAAAAGAGTTCTTTGATACACTGTGAACAGACAGCCATATCAGGACAGACCTCTGCTGAAGCAAGTGACACACCTGTTTCTTGTAAGCTTTTTTCTATCTTGAATCCTGTTTCTTGTTTTACTGGAAGAAAAGCAACAGACATATGTTTGATAACCGACTGCTGTGGTGGATGGTACCTGACACTGTCTAAAAAAGCCTTTATATCCGCTGATCTACCCTCTGCCTCAATATATACAGATTGCGGTGTATTGCATACAAAACCTGACAGATTATTTGCAACAGCTTGCCCATAAACAAAGGGTCTGAAACCAACACCCTGAACCCTTCCTTCTACAACAACAGCCACACGTTTTCTGTCTTCTTCATCTCCCATATGCTCTTAAAACTCTCCTTTTGTAACAGTACTACCAAATAATTAGTTTGTTTACTCCATCTGTGAATTTCTACAAAGGCAGGTCAAAAGGTTTACTTTAATAACCACTTCCACAGGGGAATATACCTTACAGTCCTTGTTGAGCCGAACCACTTAAGTTTTGCTTCTCCTTCATAGTTGTCGTTGATAATAAGCAGATTGTCACAGTTGAATTCATTACTGGCTTTCATAAGAGATTTTTCTTCTTTCTCTTTTGTCTGGATGTCCGCAAGGTTGTGGCACACCTGTATAAGCTGGCTTATCTCAGGTCCCTTTTTTAGGACAAAATCCACCTCCTGCAAAAGCGGATGTTTCCAGTAATAAACCTTTTCGGCCCCGGATATCTCGTGTTTTTTTAGTTGCACTGCTACGACATTTTCAAAAAGCATTGCTGTATCATCTGCTGTACGGAACGCATTGGCCTTGATAAAACCATTGTCAATACAGTAGATTTTCTTGGGGGAACTTACTTGCTCCGGAAATTTAGGAGAAAACCTGTGGAACTTAAAAAAGATAAAAGATTCTTCAAGGTATTGGAGGTACTTTTCAACAGTATGAACACTTTTGCAGCCCGTTATCTTACTTAAAGTATTGTACGAAAACTCCCGTCCGGTGTTAGAAATAAGGTATAAGGCAAGGTTTTCTATCGCGGACACCATACGGATGTTGAATCTGCTGATAATGTCTTTGTATATAATAGAAGTGAATAGAGTAGACAGATAGTCTTTGCGGTCTATAGGTTTTATGAGAGGCTCAGGGTAACCTCCAGAGGAAAGGTAATCTAAAAGTTTGCTTTTTATCTCGCTGGAAGTCAGTTGCTCTTGTGCCTTTTCAGCCTTGAGAAACTCGGCAAAAGAGAAGGGAAATATATTGATAAGCATATACCTGCCTGTAAGATGAGAGGAAAGCTCAGCGCTCAAAAGGTTGGAATTACTACCTGTGATGATAAGATTGTATCCCTGTCGTTGCAGACGGTTGACAAAAAGCTCCCACTTAGCAAGGTTCTGAATCTCATCAAATAGAAAAAACCGCGGATTATCGTAAAGTGAAGCAACAGTGTTGATGATATCATCGTAGTTTTTTATACCTATAAGATTCTCATCATCAAAATTCACATAGCCAAACTTCTCTCCAGAACTATTGAGCATGTGAAACCCGAGGGAAGACTTACCTGCTCGTCTTGGACCCGTAATGACCTTTACAAGGTCGTTGGCAAGCGGAGTTCGGTAATCCACCATCCGTTCTATAAACGGTTCATGCCGTCTTTTTTCCAGTTCCCTTTTTTGAAGAATCAGTATATCTCTTAACATTTTATTCTTTTTATTATGTATGATGCATAAAATTATAAACTTTCTTGTATTATAATGTTTAATAGTTATAAAGGCAAGAAGTTGTATAACTTATTAAAGGAATTTGTTTTTGGAGGCAATCATTCCCATCATCTTGTAAATTAGCTTAGCTGCAAGGAAGGAAGAAGGTGTAACGTTTTTGCTTGGGGAAAGTTCAACAACATCAAACCCAACAACTGTTATATTCTGCCGCGTAATAAATCGCCTGAGAAACCTGATGGTCTCATTCCACTGGAACCCTCCTGGTTCAGGAGTTCCTGTTTCAGGCAGTATTGATGGGTCAAAAAAGTCCAGGTCAAAGGAAATATAATAATTCCCAGATGGAAGTATACTATCAAAAGAAACATCCCAGTTGCTATCCATTCTGCATGCAAACATGGCCTTTACCTTTTCTGTTGTCTCCAGATACTCTTTCTCCTGTTTACTGATACTACGTACCCCTGCTAAATAGGCTTCAATACCCTGTTCCAGGATTCTTCTCATTACACATGCATGGCTATATTTCGTCCCCTGATAAGAATTCCGCAAATCAGCATGAGCATCAAAAGATATCACCTTGATATCTGGATACTTCTGGTGATAAGCCTCTACGATACCGAGAGAAACAGTATGTTCTCCGCCTAACCCTACAATAATTTTATTGTCCTTAATACATCTTGCAACAGTTCTTTTTATCCGGAATGCCATCTGTTTGAGACTTTTATAATCTGGAGGTTCTTGGGGTAAGGTTTTAATCCCTGCAAGGTATGGCTCAGCATCCAATTCTTCATCGTATAATTCAATGTAATTAGAAGCTGATATTATAGCAAAAGGACCTTCCCTTGTTCCTGTTAAACAGGAAGTTGTTGCTTCAAAAGGTATAGGTAGTATCGCAAAACGTGCCTCTTTGAAGGAAACTTCTGGGATGCCGAGAAAATTGTAAGGGATTTTTTTCACGTTTGGTTTTTTTCCGTATATCTGTCTTTACATAACAAATACAGCAGCAGCAATAACAGTTGTCCACAACCCGTTTTTATCACCGATTGCTGATTGTGTAATATTGGTAGTTTTAACTATCTGCTCTGACATCTTCCATACCTCTTTTTTCATATCATAGGAGGAATCCGGGTCAAACTCCACCCCTAAGATTGTTGCCAACATTGTAGCTGCAAGATCTTCAGCATAGTCACCGGCCTTATCATCTGTTTCGCCAAAACCTTCATGTTCAGAGAGATATCCGTATTGTTCTTTGTTCTTGGGAATAGCTATTCCCACAGAGGCGGTAATGAGCCTGTGAGGTTCATCGGTACTATTCCTGCTTAGCACTGTAAAAACTATCTGGCCTGGCGACAAAAACGACAGACCTTCTTTTTTTGTGACAAGCTTGCAATACGGCGGGAAAATACTTGATATTGAAACAAAGTTAAAATGTGCTATGCCTGCATCCCTCAAAGCAAGCTCAAAACTTGTAAGTTTTTCCTTATGCTTACCTACGCCTTTAGTCAAAAATACCTTTTTAGGAACCATATACATATCTTTTCCCTCCATTTTGTAAGAATCACTCTTTTATACAAAGCGGGTCCTCTGATAAGAAATCTCCTGTCAAACTGT
>CAZYYF010000028.1:0-10855 GCA_964650875.1 uncultured bacterium | reverse complement strand
ACAAACAGGCAGATAAGCTTGCCAATTCCTATATTGAAGATACCCTTTTATAACCTTTCTATTGATAATACCCATTTCTCTTCAAAGATATAGCGTCGTTGACTTCCTCATCGGCTTCGTCAACATGCTATCAGTATGCCTCCTTGCCTATTTCGTATAAAACCACCAGGAGATTTAAAACACAAGAGGGGCGTGCTTTCACACGCCCCTCTGTGAAAACTTCACACCAGTTGTATCTGTTTAGAATACAACCTTCATAGAAACAATCGCCTGCCATGGATCTTCTACATCTACTCCAGCACCAAGGGTATCTTCAATGTTGTCTCCGGTAAGAAGCGTACCTAAGTCAATACCAAAGCTCACATCTTCCGTATAGGCATACGTGAGACTTAAATCAATTTCATTACCGTAGTCATCACTTGCTGCTCCGCTTTCGTCAGCTGTAAGATTGAATAGGTCTAACCCGATGGTAAGCTTCTCAGTCGGTTTCAGACCAAACCCAAGATTGATGACCTGAAGACCACTGCCTGTACCACAGAGAGGATTCACAATTCCTTCGCCAGCAGGGAACAGCAGTGGGTACGCAACCTTACCTACCCTGGAAGCGATATTTGCCGGAAACACAGGCATCCAGGCTTCCATATCTGTCGCTGTAGCATCCTGGCCTGAGAAATAGCTGTAACCTGCAGTGATAGTCGGTTGCATAGATGTGTTAAAGGTGTAGCTAACGCCAAAAAGACCAGCCCATCCTTCAAAATCTACGCCACCACCAAAATCGGTATCACCAAACTGTTTTGCAAGTTCCAGTTTCAGATTCAGGTTTTCCATGGGAGTATACCCTGCTCTCACACCACCTGTCATCAGGTCTAGATCGTTAGTGCCATCTGCCATAATGGTGTATACAAAGTAAGGGTCTATACAGAATACTCCGTTGTCGTATGTCAGCCCCAAACCATAGAGGTCTACATCACCTATCTCTCCTATAGGACTTCCAAGACCTGTCAGAATTCCCAACGGTGTCAGTCCATAGCTCTCGGCAATCTTGGCTTTAAAACCAGTCAACGAGATGTTGGTCGCAGGAATTGCATAGTTTACCCTCACAGCATCAAAAGCCTTCTGTTGACCGAGGTCAAGAGCTGCAGTTCCAAGGTCAGCGAGAAGATAATCAATCGCTCTATACCTGCTACCTACTACCAGACCTTCACCCAGCTGGATTTCCTGCCTTCCTACTATCAGATCAAGTCCTGGTGTCAGAAGGTCAGCAAGTTTTACATAAGCAAGGTCTACCACAAGGCTACCTTCAACTTCTCTGAGATAATCGTTGCCGAAGTCTCTCTCGTTGATTAGCCTTATCATCGCCGATACATTGTCTGTAAGCTCAGCAGCGATATAGACCCTTGTACCTATATACGTAAAGGTGTTTTCATCCAGACCCAACGCATTAAAATCAAACGAGTCACGATATATCATCTTTACATCTATATCTCCGCCTACTTTTACATTCTCTACTGCGGCGAATGATGGAATTGCCATCGCAACAACTCCAATTGCAACCACCAGTTTCGCTAATTTCCTTATCATACTTTACACTCCTTTTGTTATCTATGTTCATCTGATTCAGACCGATTACCCGGTTTCCTCAGATATATCTGTATTCATCGTGCTGTTCCGTCCTCTGTTGTTTATCTCCAGTTCGGGCCACTTTTCATCTGTTCACCTCCTTCTGGCATATTATTGAACCAAAGCACAGAAGACCTCTTCCTGTCCTACTTTATATATATTATACCTTTATTTTAATATCTGTCAAGGCTTGTTCAAATTTTTTTAAACTACAGATTTCTTATACTTTTAATATATTTTACAACTCTCTATTTTTTTTGTCAACAAGATGTTACAAAATCAGATGTAACATAATATCAACTGAACTCTACAACCACCCATTATTATTTTCAAAACCAGAGAATTTCGTCTACCAGCCTGTCAAGAAAATAGTAAACAGTTTTTATTTTCTTTGTAGGCAGAATCTTCCACAGGTTACCTGAAAAGAAAAGAACTGGTTCAGCAAACCTGAATCTCTTGTTGAAAAATAACCTTTTTCTTAAAACATACCCTGTTTTTTTAATAAGGAATATATACGAAACCTTTAGGTCGTCCACTTCCCGCATCTGTCTCCCCACCGGGCAACCACTTCTCCAGTATGTTTTGTGACACATGTAATCTCACATTTATTGGGGCACCCCGAACAATTAAAACCCTTCGTAAGAAACTTTGTTTCTCCAACCTCAAATCCGCAAAACGCCGTTTCTAACTTATTTTCTTCCATATATACCTTTGCAAGCATTGCGGCTCCAATGGCACCCATAGTCAAAAAATATTCAGGAACAATAACCTTGTGTCCAAGAATCTTTTCAAATGCCTTTCTAATACCTTGATTGGCAGCAACCCCACCCTGGAATACAAATGGAGGGTGAAGAAACTTTCCCTTGCACAGATTATTAATGTAATTTCTCACAAGCGCCTCGCAAAGACCGTTTATAATATCTTCTTTGCTATAGCCCATCTGTTGTTTGTGTACCATATCCGATTCTGCAAAAACCGTACATCTCCCCGCAATAGCCACCTCTACCTGAGAACGAGCGGCATAATCACCAAACTCTTCTATAGGAATGCCTAACCTGGAAGCCTGGTGGTCAAGAAAAGAACCTGTTCCTGCCGCACATATTGAGTTCATTGTAAAATCAGTTATGATACCATCTCTCAGGAGAATAAGCTTGCTGTCCTGTCCACCGATTTCTAAAATTGTTCTTACATCAGGGCAATAGTAAGAGGCTGCGACAGCATGGGATATAATTTCCGTTTTTGCAAGGTCCGCTCTTATAATGGACTTTACAAGATATCTGGCGGAGCCGGTTGTACCTACGGCTTTTATCAGAGGCTCCTTTGCCCCAAAAGACTTTTTAAGGATATTAAATCCCTGTTGTACAGACTGGATGGGAGAACCCTGTGTCCTTGCCCATGTGTCATACACAAGTTCCATCTTTTCATTTATAATAGCAAACTTCGTTGAAACACTCCCTACATCAATTCCCAGATAGAGATTGCCTGAATCTTTGCCTTTAGATAGTTGTGTTTCCAACCTTATGTTTCTCCTTTTTATGTCTTTTAAGTAAATCTACATAAGCCTCAAGGCGCGTTATCATTCCTGTTTCTCCAGAATGTTCATCAAAACTCAAGAATAGAGGTGGTAGATTGAAGATACCTTCACCATACCATCTTGTAATAATAGCCTTTGCTGTAATTTCAGGCATACAGGTAAACGGATAGATATGGACAAATCCGTCGTACTTCTCTTCAAGGCTACTGGCAATATAATCCCCTAATACCCACACTGCCTCTCCTCCTATATCCATCTGCAATCCACCTATGGATTTATGTGTTTTGCTCAGATATTCAAGATATTTCCTATGGAAATTCAGATGAAACTTGTGTTTTACCCAGTCATAAAGGCTGGTGCCCATATACAACCTGCATCCTAATTCTCCCAGTTTTCTTTTGATGTTGTGGTTTGAAAAATCGTCCACTGCCAGGAAATTCTCACCTGTTATCTTGACAACAATATCATCTTCTGTTGGCCCTGATGTTTCAACTTCCGAAAATGCCCGAGGAATAAACCTCTTCAATTTTTTAAGCTGCGCAAAATCCTCTGCCTTGTCAATTAAGGTTATACATTTTTTCAAGAGCCGGCTGGTATCTCCTTTGTTTTTTTCATGGCATCTTACAAACCCTTCCCAGTCTTCCATAAGTTTTATGAGAAAAAGTTTCATCAGGAAAATTCTTACCGTACGGGCAATATTTGCAAAAGATGCAAGTTTTTTATCCTCACATATGGATTTGAGAAAATCCACCCACTCAAAGGTTAAAAGATCTCCTTGTGGCAGATATTTCATATTAAAATCGTAACCTTTATCCCTTAGGATTCTTTCCTGTACCGCATAATAAAAACCGAACCGGCAGGGCCCACAATCAGTCGCCATAACAATGGTTTTCACGCCTTTATCAAGGGCTTCAATCATGTTGGCTATAGTCATTTTGAAAGGGAAACATATCCATTCTGGAGAATATTTAAGACCATCTTCCAGCTGCCTTATATTATTCTCTTGCGGGACATAAACCTCAGCTCCCATACCCTCACACAAAGCCTTAAAGGCAGGCCAGCCATTACCCATATGTGGAAAAGCAACAACCATTGTTTTATTTTTCCTGTTTTTTTTTAATTTTAACCATCTCAACAAAAGATTCTATACGGGTTATTAAACCTGTCTGCCCTGAATGTTCATCTATTACCACGCAGGCATAAGGTATACCAGCAGATTTTGAGTTTCTTGTGGTAATTTCATCTATAAGGGAATCTGGACCACAGCAAAAACTGCATAGGAAAATAATACCGTCAACAGATTTTTTTTTAAACAGGTAATTAAGCCCGGACAGTATTTCTTCCTCGTTACTCCAATAATTTTTCAGAGAATTATTGATAACCGTTTGTCCTTCAAATATATCTGAAGGAAGATTTTCCAGGACTACCGGCTGTATATCCATTTTTTCTAGTTTATTAAGCAGGTCCATATTGATAAAAGTATCATGGACATTATAGCTATGCCCTATAACGGCTATTGAAACTTCTTTATCAGGTTGTTGTTTATCTGGAATGATATCCGGTTGTCTGTCTGCGATCTCAAGGGCATCAGAAAAAGAAAAACCCTTTTGCATAGCCTTGCAAAAATACCTGTAACTTTTTACGGCCGACTGGTAAGCAATTTTTATACATCCCATTGATTTATTGAGGTATCTACCTGTCTCTACCGCAGAAAAAAACTTAGGTTTTTTTCTCACATCTACGCACATCTCTATCACTGACGGCAAACCACTTACGGTTCCCCTGATAAGGTCAGGCAATCCTAAAAACTTGGGACACATATAGGTATCAGGAGAAATAGATACATATCTGGGGATGAAAATATAATCAACCCCTTTATTTATTACATTAACAATATGTCCATAATATAGTTTCAGGGGGATGCAGATTTCATCTATCGCGTACCTTCCGCCTTCTTTTATAATAGTGGTGGTGGTTTTATCGCTAACGACAATCTCAAAACCGAATTCCTCAAAAAACCTTTTCCAGAAAGAAAAATATTTATAGTATAAGAGGCTCCTTGGAATCCCTATTTTTTCCTTTCCCATAAGAAAATAATTCTATAAGAAATACGGATAACAGTCAAATATAAATAAAAACAGCAGATAGATAATGCATCGTAACTAACAATTGATTTTCGTTATTCTTTTAGTATATAATAGATAGTATGAAAAAAATACTTTTTACCATGGCATGTGGGCCTTATCCTATAATTGACAATACAGATAGTATGGACCTTTACAGCAGCAGATTGACAAAGGGCCAGGAATTTTTAACCCTGAAAAGCTATTATCCCGCCCTGCCAGTTTATCTTCTTGCCCAGAACGTTTCCATACCTTCTGTGGCCCTTGAGTATCCTACTTTTGAGGAATTTACTAAGGAAGTAAGAAAAGGTTATGACTACATCGGCATCAATTTCAATACCATCTTTTTTGATGCCACATACAAGATGTGTAAGATAATAAAAGAAATATCTCCCAATACAAAAATTATCCTTGGAGGTTACGGGGTTACCTGTCTAAAAGAAAATTTCCAGGAAGAACAAGAGCTTCTTGCGATGGTAGATTATGTGTGCCACGGAGAGGGAATACGTTTTGTGAGAGAGATTCTCGGAGAACCAGTCGACCAAGAAATCAAACAGGATTTTCCAGTAGCATATATATATGCCATGGGAGAAAAGATAGCTTTTGACAACGCTATATCCGCCCTGGGATGCAGAGGCGCGTGCGAATTCTGTTGTACTTCGGCTTTTTACGATTATAAAAAGGTACGGCTGGTAGACCCTAAAAACTTATGGAAGATAGTAAGATCTAAGATGAGAGGAGAAAGCACTTTTGTCTGGATATATGACGAAGATTTTTTTGCTGACGCCGATTATGTAAGAGAATTCGGTTCACTCATAAAAAACGACAGAGACATTCCTCCTGAAAAAGCAAGTTGGGCGGGATTCGGTAGCATCAGAAGTCTTTCCCAGTATACGGTTGAAGAACTTGTGGAAATGGGAGTAACCTCTATATGGATAGGGGTAGAATCTAAGTTTTCCAACCTTCCTAAAAGAAAAGGTAGAGATGTAAAAGAAACCTTCACTGCTTTACACAAAGCGGGAATACAGACAGTAGGTTCATTCATCATAGGATGGGACTTCCAGACAGAAGAAAATATTCTGGAAGATATAAACTATTTTGTTGACCTAAATCCTACATATACGCAGATATCCAGCCTGATGCCCTGTCCTGAAACAAGGTTGTGGGACAGACTGAAAAAGGAAGGCAAACTCTATACCGAAAATTTCAGGTGGAACAACCATCATCTTTACTCAATAATGCACAGACACACAAACATAAAGGATAAGGATATTATAAAGTATGTAAATCTGGCACAAAGCATGCTTTACAAAAAAAACGGACCTTCTTTTCTCAGGACCTTTGAAGTTAATCTTAACGGATACCTCTACTGCAAAAACCATACAAACCCGGCTATCAGACAGAGAAAAGACGTTTACATCTTTTGGTGTCACAAGATATTTCCGGCCCTTTTTGCAGCGAAAATACATGCCCCTTCTACCGCATTGAAAAAGAAAGTGAAAAAACTAACTCAAACATACATAAATGAATTCGGCAATCCATCCTTAAAAACAAAAACGAAATCCGTACTTTTTGTCCTGTATGCAAGCATACTTAGAATATGCTACTACTTTCACAACAAAAGGAAGACAGTGAAAAAGAGGACATATACCAGACGTTGTACCTATAATGGAGCCGAATAACATTATTCTCCGCATCACGTCATATCTATGTCACCAGCAACCATCAAGATGCTTTTTCATAGGCGAACAGATGCTACCTTTGTGTGCCAGATGTACAGGAATATACACAGGTTTTTTAATAGCCTTCCTTTTTTTATGGATTACTGCTCTAAAGAAAAAATTTCTCCACTTCAGCAAAAAAGTATCTGTTATCTCTTCAATATTTTTGTTTATTTTGCTTATAGAAGGATTTTTGTCATCAAAAGAAATTTTAACTGCGGGAAATAATATAAGGTTCCTGTTAGGATTATTGGGCGGCTCTTCCGTTGGTATTTTCTCTTTTGGACTTATAAATTACTCGTTTAGAGGAAAAACCTACTTTGCAAAAACAGTTTTTTCTTCTAAAGACTTACTGATACTTATAGGTATCTTATTATTCTTGTACCTTTTCAAAATCTCTATTCATTTTTCTTTTCTTTTTTATCTCTGGAACTTTCTGATTCTTTCAGGACTATTTTTTACCTATATAACAGTAAATCTTACCTTTGTATCCGTTTTCTGGAAGGGAAAACGTGCGACAAAGACTTTCAGATGGAAGTTAGGCATATACACTGCTATCCTGCTCTTCATCGAAATCCTTCTCATAGTTTTTTTGAAACGGTAAATATCATAACCCGATACAAATTCGTATCCAAAATGATAGTTTTGAATGCAAGGACAAGTATGAGGACGGAAATGTTTTTATTTTTAGGTAATAAAGAACCTCATAACCATCCATGTAACCAAGGCTCCTGTAATAGCGCCAACAGTAAGCTCAGAAAGAGTGTGGGCCTTACTGCGGTAACGTACCCATCCAGCCACTGGTAGAAAAGACATAAGAGGAGTTGCAGGATAACAACCGGAAACAAAAAAAAGCCCTACAATCATACCTGCCAGACCTGACATATGTATGCTAATTTTGTAAAAAATGTTTACCCACCAGATAATAAGTACAATGGCTATGGTGGAAAAAACCAATCCGATAATAACTGTTGGTGCAGCAATTTTATACAGAACCATAAGTCCTACCAGATAGAAAACGGCAATGGCTGGAAAAACCCTATTTCTGTCCTTTTTTCTAAAAAGATGCACATCAGGTATAAACTTCATCCTGTATGTAACAAGTAAATAAAGAATCGGAAGAACTGACTGGCTGATAAAACACACAGCAAAAACCTGCAGAGCCTTGATTGGGTCAGGAATAATTCTCATACAGACAAAAACGAAGAAAAAAGCCGTCAATACAACAGGGCTGGTCATATCCGCAGATATTCTTGTGAATATCTGGTAAGCGCTACTCTTTCGTTTCTGTTGTCTCATATTCATCTATCCATATCCGCCCTTTGTTCACCCTGCTCATCTGTCTCTATAAGCCTGTTAGATGTTTTTTATCGCCCTAAAAGTGTTATTTTCTCTTTTGCTTCTTTAGAAAATTTCTTTGTCAAGAACCCTACCGCCACAAAACTTAACACTATTTTATCTTCTCGTCTTTTTCAATCTTCATAGCACGTTAAAAATAAATTATAACATAGAATTGAAAACAACCCACTTATTTTCCCAATTGTTATAAGGTTTCACATAGTCTCTGGAAGGGAAATATTAAGCAGTTTGAGACAGCGCGAAAAAACCTCAAAGAGGGCATTTATCAAAACAAGTCTCGCAGAAGTTACATCTGTGTTGTTTTCATTTACAACCCTGTGTTTCTGGTAATAGGAATGCAGTACGCCGGCAAGTTCAAGAAGGTATTCTGCAATCAGATGTACTCCATAAGTACTGGCGGCAGTTTCAACAGTATCTATAAAAGATGCCATCTTTTTTGCAATAAGTATTTCCTCCTGTTCTTTCAACAGGGAAAAATCAGGGTTTATGTCACTGATATCAATACCTTTTGTTTCAGCAAATCTGAGGATGTGTTTCATTCTAACATAGGCATATTGTAGGTAATAAACAGGATTTTCAAGAGATTTTTTCTTTGCGAGTTCAAGGTCAAAATCAAGATGGCTGTCTGTCTTCCTGAATATGAAAAAGAACTTAGCGGGATCAGACCCAACCTCGTCAATTAACTGCCGTAAAGAAATAAATTGCCCTTTTCTTGTGGACATAGAAAGTTTTTCCTTACCCCTGTACAAAGTAGTTAACTGAACGATGATCGGAATAAAATCATCAGGGTTGCCACCAAGAACTTTAACGGCTGCTTTCAAACGCGGGATATAGCCGTGGTGGTCAGGTCCAATGATATTCACTAAAACGCCAAACCCTCTTTTAAGTTTATTCTCGTGGTATGCAATATCGGTCGCGAAATAAGTCAGACTGCCATCGCTTTTAACAACTACCCTATCTTTTTCATCACCGTACGCGGAACTCTTAAACCACCAGCAAGAATCTGAAAAATACAGAAGCCCCCTTTTCTTTAGTTCCTCAATGAGTTTTTCTACGGAACCATCTTTTATAAAAGAAGATTCACTTACCCATCTGTCAAAAGTAACACCAAATGTCTGGAGGTCTTTTTTTATGCCATTAAGAATACTTTCAGAAGCAAATCTGTCAAAAAAACCGTCATCTGTTACTGGAACATCTGTAAGTTCTTTTGCTAACTCCAGTAGATATTCACCTTCATATCCTTCTTCTGGAATAGAAACCTGTTGCCCCTGTAGTTGCAAGTAACGGGCTTTCAATGACTGTCCAAGAAGATGTATCTGCCGACCACCATCATTAAGGTAATACTCTTTTTGCACTTCGCAACCTACGTACTTGAGAATCCTGGCAAGCGATTCCCCAACCGCTGCCTGTCGTCCGTGGGCTATTGTAAGAGGACCTGTAGGGTTAGCACTTACAAATTCTACCAGCACTTTTTTTGCTATAGTTTTGTGGCTTTGTAAAACACTACCAGCACTTTCATGTATATCTTTCACAAAATCAAAATATACAGATTCGCGTATAAAAAAATTTAGAAAACCGTTTTTTATTTCTACTTTTTCTATAAAATCAGGCTTTATACGGAAAATACTGTTTGCTAATTCCGAAGCCAGTTGATTAATGGGCAGGCGTTTTTCTCTTGCACACCTTAATGCAACATTGGTATAGTAATCTCCAAATTCCGGTTTGGTGGACGGCAGAACAGAAATTTCAGATTCTTCCACCTGTTCACAGCCAGCAACCGTTCGCAAAGCATCATTTAGTGTTTCCTTAATCCTGACCTTCAGGTCTTTTATCATTCTCCTCTTTTATCTCCTTTAAGATCTCTTCTACCCTAAATTCTGGCATTTCGTCATACTTAAAGTCAATGGTAGGTGTATGTTTCAGGAGAGACTTTTGGGAAAGTTTATGATAGATATACCCAGAGGCGTTTTTTATCGCTGCAAAAGAGGATTCTTTTTTCTGTTTATTGCCCATAATACTTATACCAACAGTAGAATTCCTCAGGTCTTTTGATACATGGACATATGTTACAGTAAAAAACCCTATTCTGGGGTCAGAAACATCCTTTCTAATAATATCATCTATATCTTTCTTCAAGAGACTCTCTATCTGCTTTTGTCTTTTTGTCTGAATTTTAATCTCCTGTTTTTTTTATACGAATTCGCATTCAAAATGATAGTTTTGAATACGAAAGCGAGCCTTATAACGGTTCGGATTTAAGGATAGAGCAAGGCAACAACGCAATCGGCAAGCAGGGATGATGATAGCATGTTGACGAAGATGATGAGAAAGTCAACGGCGCTATATCTTTGAAGATGAATTGGTATTATTTCCTGTTCTCAACAGATTCCTTATATCTACTTTCATATTCCATGAGGTTTTCTATCAAACCCTTTGCCTCTTCCGGCATAGAAACCTTCTCACGAGAAAGTATATCCCTTATCCTTAAGTTTTCAATA
>CAZYYF010000027.1:0-10913 GCA_964650875.1 uncultured bacterium | reverse complement strand
CTTTTTTTCTTACTATTACCGCGTCTTTCATGAGTTTTTTCGGCTCCTGCCACTATCCCAAAGAGAATTCTTCCGGAAGAAGTTTGTATGGTACTATCAATAACAACATCAATGACCTTGCCTGCATATTTTGCAGCATCTTCTACAACAACCATTGTTCCATCTTCAAGATATCCTACACCTTGCCCTGCTTCTTTTCCTTCTTTAATTATCTTAATTGAAATACTTTCTCCGCTCATAAGGTTCGGCTTCATCAAAGTAGCAAGAGTATTTAGATTTAGAACCTTTATGTTTTGTATTTCCGCTATCTTTGCAAGATTGAAATCGTTGGTCAGAATATCTGCTCCCAGGTCCGCTGCCAGTTTAACAAGTTTTACATCAACCTCTTCAATATCAGGATAGTCTGCATCATATATTCTTACATCTATTTTGCTGTCATGTCTCATTTTATTCAAAATATCAAGCCCTCTTCTGCCTCTCTGCCGTTTGATATCGCTTGAGGCATCTGATAGAGCATGCATTTCTTTAATTACAAACTTTGGTATTACCATGGAATGAACAAGAAAACCGCTTTGGGCAAGCTCGTATACTCTGCCGTCTATCAAAACACTTGTATCAATAACAATAAGTTTTTCTGTGTGTTTTATTCCACGTATTGCAGGAAAGAAAAATCCAAGTTCCTCTATGCCTTTCAGTCCTACCATTATTCCAAGATAAGAAAAGGCAAAGTAAAGGCTAACCCTCATATATTTTTCTATATCAGGATTATCAATAGTAATAAGCAGGAAAAAATTTGTCAGAAGGATAGCAGTAATAAGACCGCCAATTAACCCCATTATCGCAAGAACAAGTTTTTTTATAGGTATTCTTTCTATCAATATCTCTATGCCTACGATGGCTATTGAACCTATCAATCCGCAAAAAAAACCAACCATCCTGTTATGAGGTACCGAGTAGTATCCGGTAAATGTGCTTAAAAGCACAAAAAAAACTCTGATTATATATATACCCACTTTTTCCTACCTTTTTTCGTAAGTATTTCATCCGATCCGATTATTCTGATTGCTTTGTCTTCCAAAACACTTGTTTTCTTATATTTTACTGCTTTTCTTTTAAAAAGGCAACCTTTACATCTATCGAATAAAAATTCATCTCTGCTTAAAATAGACTTTCAAGCAATCTCTTATTACAACTTCATCGAGGTATGAATTGCCTCATTAAGCCATTTTACTGGAATGATTTCCAGATTTTGCTGGGCTTTGATATTTTTCAGGTTCATCTCAGGAATAATTGCCCTTTTAAGCCCAAGTCTCTCAGCCTCACATATTCTCCTTTCAATCTGAGAAACATGCCTTATTTCACCTGTAAGAGCAATTTCTCCTAAAAGAACCGTATTCTCCAGAATTGACACATCTTTAAGAGAAGACACACAGGATACTGCTACAGCCAGGTCTGCAGCAGTTTCCGATATTTTCAACCCCCCAGCGGTATTACAGTAAACGTCGTATGCATTAAAACTGAAATGGAGCTTCTTTTCCAATACCGCCAGAACCATAGAGACCCTGTTATAGTCAAGACCTATAACAGATCTTTTTGGTATTCCATAGTAGGAAGGTGCAACCAGGCTCTGTATCTCTAACAGAAGGGTCCTTGATCCTTCCTGATTAGGGAAAATAGCAGAACCTGGTAAATTTTGACTGATAGAGGATAAAAACAGCGAGGATGCCTCAGGAATTTCCTGCAATCCGTGTTCTTCCATGCTGAAGACACCTATCTCAGCAGTTGAACCAAAACGGTTTTTAGATGCCCTGAGGACCCTTAAATTAGACCTTGCTTCTCCTTCAAAAGAAAGCACGATGTCTACCACATGCTCAAGAAGTTTTGGACCTGCAATAATTCCTTCTTTAGTGATGTGTCCTATAAGAAAAACTGAACAACCGCTGCTTTTGGAATAATTTAGAAAGAAATTGGCGTTTTCGCGAATCTGTGTTACAGAGCCCGGAGTTGAAGGGATATCTGAATCAAATATTGTTTGTATGGAATCAACAATAGCAAAATCAGGATTAACATTTTTAAGAGCCTGTTTTACAGATACCATTTCAGTGGTGCACAGGAGGTATAAATTGTCCGAAGAAGTTTTAAGTCTTTCAGCTCTAATCTTAACCTGAGTTTTTGATTCTTCAGCACTTATATAAAGAACCTTTTTCCCCAAACTGGAAAGCCTGCCTGCAATTGCCAGAAGTAATGTGGATTTCCCTATTCCTGGCTCCCCTGCTATAAGGACAAGGCTACCGTTAACAACTCCACCTCCTGAAACTCTGTCAAATTCTCCTATGCCCGTTGGTATCCTTGAGACCTTTTCCACTTCTATCTCATGTATTTTTTCAGGACCTGAGATCTTTGAAATGCCACTGTTTCTTGTGACCTGGAACTCTTCTATGAAAGTATTCCAACCTCCACAGTCAGGGCATTTGCCAAGCCATCTTACTGACTGATAACCACATTCTGAACAGGCGAAAAAACTTTTATCTTTTTTTTTCATATTATCAGTTTCTTTTTTTAATAAAGAGTTTCCATGGATGTTCTTTGATATCCTTGATGAAATCCATAACTTCTTGATAAAGTTCGTCGCTGGAAAGAAACTTTCCCACACTGCCTTCTCCGGCATTAATATTAGAAATAAGTTTGTTAAACTCAAACGAAAAAGTACTGATTCCTTCCGCTGCAGTCTTAAATTCCTTCGTTGCATCTTGAAGCAATAAAATTTCTGTTTCTAGATGGTCAACAAGTTCTTCTTCTTTCATCAATCTTGCTATCAATCCTTCGCTTTGGATTTTTCTAAAGAATTCATTTATGGATGCAGATGTTGTTGTAATCTCACTTGAGGTTTTTCCAATCAACGACTGCATATCTGAGGCAACCGATTTGAATGCCACAGATGTTTCAGCAACCTTACTAAACATATCACTCGACTTTTTACCTTCAGCAGCAAGGGCTCTTATGTCATCTAACGTCAATTCCATTTTCTCTTTACCAGAAACCACAAAAGAATTGGTGTTATCTATCAACATTTCAAGCTTGGGTCCCTGAGCCACAATGACATCCTGCAGTTTTTTATTTGTTTCTGCAACCTCTGTGGAAAGCTGGTTGATTTTCACAAAGGCACTGTCTATATTCTCTACAGCAGATGCTGCTCCTTTTATTACTCTCTTGACATTTTCTTGTAACTTTTCATCTCCTGTTATACCTCTTACATCTCCGAGAATATCATTCAACCTGATAATGATACTTTCACCAGCATCTGCTACCCTTTCGAGCGAAAGAGGGTTTTCTCCTTGTATTGTGTCACCGGGTAACAGGTATTCTTTCTCCTTACTTGGAGCAATTTCTATATATTTTTCACCTATGATACCGAGTGTTTGTATTGTTATCCTGCTGTATTTTGGTATCTTCACATCCTGTCTTATCTTCATTCTCACAAAAACCTTTGGAGCTGTATTATAGATAATCTCTATAATCTTTACCTCTCCGACCCTGACTCCGCTGACCCGTACTGGTGAACCAACTTCTAAACCTGCTACATAATCAAAACTTACAGAAACATCGTAGCCTCTGTACTTGCCACCTTTTGCCTGGATAAAAACAAATAAGATAAGCGCACATACAGCAGCAAGAATAAAAATTCCAACCTTCATTTCTATTGAAAACTTATTTTTTTTCATTGTAAACTCCCATTTCAACAAAACTTCGGATAATAGGGTTTTTACTCTTCCTTTTTAATTCTTCAAATGTCCCTATGTCTTCTATAACTCCATTTTCAATAAGAGCAATCCTATCGGAAATACGGGAAGCCAATCTCACATCGTGAGTAACCGTGATATCGGTTGTTCCGAATTTAATATGTATATCCCTAATAAGATTTATTATACTTTCACTTGTAATGGGGTCCAGACCTGTTGTAGGTTCATCATAAAAAAGCATCTTCGGTTTTGAAATTAATGCGCGAGCAACAGAAACCCTCTTTTTCATACCACCACTAAGGTGTTCAGGTAAAAGGTCTTCTACCTTTTCCATACCAACATCTTTAAGTATATCCACTGCCATTTGCTTTATTTTGGCCTCAGGATAGTTGGTATGATATAGATAATAAAAGCCCACATTTTCCCAGACAGTTAAAGAATCCAGAAGGGCAGAATTCTGGAAAACCATTCCTATCTGACTTCTAATATCCATAATTTTTTTTTCACTTATAGAACCTATATCCTGGCCAAAAAGATAAATCTCTCCTTCACTCCTTTTTATAAGATTCAATATAGTTTTAAGTAAAACTGATTTTCCACAACCTGAACTACCAACAATAACAACAGATTCTCCTGTTTTTATATCAAGGTCAATACCTTTTAGAACCTCCATTTGGTTAAATCTCACTTTAAGATTTCTAACTTTTATTATACTTTCCATTTATCAAGTTGTGCTTGTTTTTTTACAGTGCTTTTCTATCATCCTGGTTGTATTTACCGGGTCAATAGTGTATTTCTCCGTTAAACTCTGCATCCCTAAATCTAAAAAATCTAAGTCAGCTAATGTCTGCATCCAAAATCCAAATATTGTATCTCCTTTAGGGAGGATATATTTTTCGAATTCTTTAGCATAAGTATCCATTATCTCTTCATAAGATGGAAAGGCGTAAGTACCAAACATTGTTGTCTGTGTTGTTTGTTTTTTGGGCATAATATTTTCAATCATACGTTGGGCTCCTTTAATTTTGCCATTGATATTTTTTGTAATATTTTAAATTAACTATTGATCTATATAACTATTCTTTATATGAAATAAAAGATACCAGTCAGTATGAGATTTGCAAGAATGATAAGGAAAAAAGAGATAACAACAGAGTTTGTAGCTGCTTTACCGACTCCCACAGCACCGCCTTCTGTCTTCAATCCTTCATAAGAAGCCGCGTTTATAACAATAAGAGCAAAAACTAACGATTTTATAAATCCTACAAATAAATCTTTGAAAGTAATAAACCGAAAACTCTGGTACCAAAACATCCCTGAAGGAATACCTACAATAAAAACACCTACTATAAATCCACCTATTATAGAAAGAAAAAAACTGATTAAAAATAAAGAGGGTAAAGAAATGAGTCCTGCAAGGAGCCTTGGAGACACAAGATATTCCACAGGGTCTACTGCTAACATCTTGAGGGCATCTATCTGTTCGGTAATTTTCATGCTGCCAATCTCTGCTGCTATGGAAGCACCTACCCGTCCAGCCAGTACAAAAGCTACAAACACAGGTCCCAGTTCACGGATCATAGATAGGGTTACAATACTTCCAGCATAAATCTCAGCTCCGAATTTTTTCAGGGTATAGGCTGTTTCCATAACAAGTATCATGCCTATAAAAGCCGATATGATGCCTATCAACGGAAAAGAATCCACACCTATGGTATTAATATGCTTCAGAAGATTGCCTCTTTTCTTTGATGAAATTATATGCCTGAAAGAGTTGGCCGAAAGAACTGAAAACGACCCAAAATAAAGAATAGCTGATATGGTTTTGCTACCGAGATTTTCAACAAAACTTTTCATTCCTAATTCTCCCTGATGAGAAACCCTTATCTCACTCAAACATAATTAAAGTTTTTTTATTGTCTATGGGTGAGATTTTCAAACCTGGTGTATTCTTTCAAGAATGTTAGTTCAATGGTACCGGTGGGACCATTTCTCTGTTTTGCTATTATAACATTTGCGATATCGCTACTTTTTTCTTCTTCCCTTTTATAAAAATCTTCCCGGTAAAGAAGAAGTACAAGGTCAGCATCTTGTTCGAGAGAACCGCTTTCTCTGAGGTCCGAGAGAAAGGGTTCTTTATTTTCCCTTTGTTCGGTAGCTCTGCTCAGCTGGGAAATAGCAATGACAGGTATATCTAATTCTTTGGCCAAAGCCTTTAACGAAGCAGAAATTTCAGTTATTTCCTGCTGTCTATTTTCAGCTCTCGTTTTGCTTTTCATAAGTTGCAGGTAGTCTATTATTATCAGCTGGATATCTTCACTAGCTTTCAACCTTCTTGCCCTTGCTCTAACCTCAAAGATATTGAGTTGCGGTGTATCGTCAATAAAAATAGGAGTTTCTTCAAGCACACCTGCTGCAAGAAGAATATTTCCCATATCTTGTTCAGACAACATACCCTGTCTCAATTTCATCAGGTTTATTCTTGCCTCGCAGCATAACATTCTCTGCACAAGATGCTCTTTACTCATTTCAAGACTGAAGATAAGAACAGGGTATTTATTAATACCTGCGTTCATATTAAGCGCTATATTACAGGCAAAAGCAGTTTTTCCCATTGAAGGTCTTGAAGCTATAATAATAAAGTCAGCAGGATGAAATCCTGTAGTCTTTTTGTCTAGGTCTATGAAACCTGTAGGAATTCCCGTAACAAAACTTCTTTTGTTATGTATCTCCTCAATCCTATCAATGTTATCTTTGACAAGTTCCTTGAGGGCATAAACAGTTTTACCAGACCTGTGCTGGCTTATCTCAAAAATGGAGGTTTCTGCCTTGTCAATAAAAGCATCTATTTCTTCCGGTTCTCCTGAAGCTTCTGTTATAATACGGGTGGCGTTTTCTATGATGGTTCTGAGAAGATACTTGTCTTTCACTATCTTCAGATACTCGTCAATATTGGCAGCCGTGGGTAACATCTCTACAAGTTCTGTAAGATATTCTATATCCCCGACAGATTCAAGAAGATCTTTCTTTCTCAAATGGTCTGATAAAATAACAATGTCGCACTTTTCATTTTTTTCAAAAAGTTCGCGTATTGCGAGAAATATGGTTTTATGGGCCTCACTATAAAAAAATTCTGGCTTGATAGATTCAAAAGATTCTATCTTAGCTTCTTCGCTTATCATAAGACAGCCAAGAACAGCCTTTTCAGCCTCTAAATTCTGGGGCGGTATTTTACCCTGAAGACGGTTTTTTTTTAAGGGCATTTATTCCTCTCTAACAATCCATATCTTAATTTCTCCATTCACTTCTTCACTAAATTTAATAGGTACTTTATATATACCGAGTGTTTTAAAAGGATGTTCAAGCAGAATCTGATACTTATTAAGTTCAATTCCTGTTTGTTGGTTTATTGCTTCAACAATATCCTCAGAGGTAACTGCTCCAAAAAGTTTATCGTCATGTCCTGCTTTTGCATAAATAGTCACAGAAACATCCCTGAGCCTATTCTTTATCTCTTTTTCATGTATAAGTTTCTTCTGCTTTTTAATCTCTTCCATCTCCTGTTTTTTCTTTAAACTATTTGTATTCTCTTGCGTTGCCTCAAGAGCCATACCTTTCGGGATAAGATAATTTCGTGCATACCCTTCACGAACCTCTTTAATATCTCCGATTTTAGCCTTTCCTTGCACATCCTGCAAAAATATAACCTTCATTCGTATCACTCCTTATGCTTTTATATACGGCAGCATTGCCAAAAACCTTGCTCTTTTCAGGGCTTTGGAAAGCATCCTTTGATGTCGGGCACAGGTGCCTGTTACCTTGGGGGATAAAATTTTCCCACGACTGCTGGTAAATCTTCTGATTCTCCCTATATCTTTATAATCTATTTCTTCCATTGTCGCCTTACAAAACTGGCAAATTTTAGCTTTCTTCTTCACCATCTTTCACTTCCTCCTTTTGGGGACTCACATTGTTAGGTTTATCCAAAAACTGGAAATCGTCGACATGCACCTCTATAGTTGACCTTTTTTCATTATCCTGAGTTTCCCACTTTCTAAACTGTAACCTTCCTTCAACAAATATCAAACTGCCTTTTTTTAAATACTCGGCAGAAACCTCAGCTCTTTTACCCCATATCACAAGATTAACATAACAGGTTTCTTCTTTCCTACCTTCTTTTGTCACATACTCGTGGTTTACAGCAAACCCCAAAGTGGCAACAGACTGCCCCGATGGTGTATATCTAAGTTCAGGGTCCCTTGTAAGACGTCCAATGAGCAATACCTTATTGAGATTTGGTCCCGCCATTTTCTTTTTCCTCCTTTTGTAATCTTTTTTTCCTTTGCATTATAAGATATCTTAAAATATTCTCTCTCCTTGCAAGAGAAGATTTGATAGACAGTATTTGCTCAGGAAGCGCAGTAAAATAGAAAACACAATATATCGCTTCGGTCTTTTTCTTGATAGGGTATGCCAGGTCTCTTCTTCCGAGCAATTCCTTTTTAACAATTTTGCCTCCTACCTCAGATATGCTTTTTTCTATAAACTGTATTTCTTGGTTAATTTCTTCATCGGATAACCCTGCATTCAACAGATAACAGCCTTCATATTTTCTTTCCATCTTTCTCCTTATTATTGTAATAATTCAGTAAACCCTCGGTTTTCTCCTCATGCAAGAGGATAGGGAACATATACGGGGTTGACTTAGGACATACTCATTATTTGTACATTTTACAATTAAGCTTCTTCTTTATATTATATATTTTCACTGAAAAAAGTCAAATTTGTGTACAAGTTGTTCTACATACGGCTATTATAGTATAAGGTAAGAAAACTGATAAAAATTTCTGTGGATGGGTTATAATTTATACGAATTCGTATTCAAAATTATGGTTTTGAATGCGACGGGCAGTATTCCTAGCGGTTCGGATTTAAGGATAGAGCAAGGCGACGACGAAATCGGCCAGGAGGCATACTGATAGTAGACGAAGCCTATGAGGAAGGCAACGACGCTATATCTTTGAAGACGAATTGGTATTAGTTATTTCATCTCTGTCAAAAATAGGAAAAGGTAGCTTTTTTATGCCGTCTTGTAAGTAGACCCCTTTTTCATCTGTGGTTTCTCCTATAATAGTACATTTTATGCCTTTTTTATGCATAAACTTAACCATTTTTGTGCTGTCCTCTGAAGAAATAATGCCTACAATACATCCTGATGAAATAATCCCATAAGGATTAAACCTGAAGAGGTGAGCAAGCCGAATGAGACCGGGATAAAAAACCAGACTTTTTTTATTTACTGTAATTCCTATGTCACACCTGCTGGCAATTTCGTATAAAGCCGCAGAAATTCCCCCTTCTGTAGGGTCGTGCATCGCTTTTATATTAAAATTTTCCCATAAGAGTCTGGCTTCCTTGAGAACATTTATCCCAGGGTTGTTTATTGAATCCATCATTTTCAACAAAGAGTTCTCACTGAAATTTTTTTTCAAGAATTCATATTTCTCTCGCGCGATGATTGAAACTGCTTCTATGCCAATTGCTCTTGCAAGAAATACCCGGTCTCCCTTTTTCACTATCTGAGGAGCTTTAGATTTTTTCTTCATACTTGAACCTACAAGAAAACCGCAGGCAATATTGTTTTTAACACCTTCAGAGATTTCCGTATGACCTCCTACCCAATTAAGTTTATGTTTTTCGCACTGGCAACATATCTGAGAGAAAACATCTTCTATTTCTGAGAATGTGGTTCCCGCACGAAAAATAAGACTGCA
Organism: uncultured bacterium; assembly: GCA_964650875.1. Classification (GTDB taxonomy): domain Bacteria; phylum Ratteibacteria; class UBA8468; order B48-G9; family JAFGKM01; genus JALNXB01. The sequence continues at coordinate 1,399 of CAZYYF010000027.1, read as the reverse complement.
GAGAAACCATCTTGGAATGCCTCCCATAACCGCAATATCATTAATGTTCACATTTACCAGGTAGTTACCTATATCCTGTCCTACAAGTGTTATAGGGTCAGACTTGGCAAAAAGTACATCTGTATCTGTCTTAAAAATGGAACAATCAACGCCTATCTGGGCTCCCATAATAACACAACCGTCATTTTTTACATAGTTTTTCAAAAGATATCCAAGCAGGTTATTAGAAAGCTTCCCTGCATTGATGGGCTTAAGGTCAAAAAGATATCCTATATCTTCTATCTTTTCAAATATGAAATCCGCACCTGCCTTTTCAAACTCATACCTGTTGACATTTTCAGAGATAATGCCACACGACAGGACGTTGGAATTTTTTGCACTTTTAATGTCCATCGTATGGTCACCTACAACAATCACTTCTTCTGTTGTTAAGCCGAGCTGTCTGATTGTCTGCTCAAGGTGTTCACGGGCAGGCTTTACCTTTGTGACATCATCTCTCGTGAGCAAAACATCGCAAGGTATATTGAATTTTTTTACGACTTTGTGGACCGCCTGAGGACAATTACGAGTAAAAATCCCTATTTTGACCCCTTTTTTGCGTAAATTCCTCATAATCTTTATGCTGCCCGGAAGAGGCAATGCCTTTTGTGCACTTTTAACTTCTTGTTCAAGAAGAATATCCTTTATATCGTTGATAAAACCATCTACCATACTTTTATTATTATTTTTCTTTATAGATTCAAGAAGTTCAAGAATAGGCTTATTAGTATCTGGCAGACGCAGATTCAACTGATAAGCTTTTTCAAGCAAGATTTGTTTAATACCCTTGAAATCTATATGTATAGATACAATAGTGCCATCAAAATCAAATACCACGCCTTTTAGTTTTTTTAATTTAGGTTTCACTTGAAAATATCCTTTATCCTGATTTCCTACAAAATATCAAGGCAGACCCGTTTCAGAATCTCGGTTTAAGATTCAGAATGACAAACCGGGGATGTTTTAGGCTGACAACATTCTATTGTTGTGGATTTTCCTTGTCTTTTGTATCAGCCGCACGCCGAGATAAAAGTTCATTTATTTTTACAATATCCTTTCTGAGATTTTCTGTTTAAAATCTATATTATAACACGACCTCAGAGAGGATAAAAAAAATGAAGAAGTTGTATGAGTAACACCTCATTAGTTCTGGAAAAGATTTCAAGGTTAATAGAGCACGCCAGTCATTGGGTTATTTATCCCCTTGAGAATTTTTATATCAAAAACAGGAAACTAATGTGTTACCTATATCCCCAACTTGTACATAAAATTGAACAAATACGCTAAAAGTAGTATAATGAGCGGTTATGGAACCTGCATATATAAGTATAAAAAGCGCAAAAGAACACAATCTTAAAAA
>CAZYYF010000026.1:0-11138 GCA_964650875.1 uncultured bacterium | reverse complement strand
TACATAATTACAGAAAAAGGGGATAAGAAATAATATACTGGTAGATGACCTGTCGGGAAAGATTATGAATTTAGCACCAACCTTTTTTGAGAAACTTATCATAGAACCGCTGGTGAAAATGGGATATGGCGGTTCTATCAGAGAAGCAGGAGAAACCCCCAGGTAAAACTGGTAATGAAGGCATTGATGGCATAATAAAAGAAGACAAACTTGGATTTGATGTTATTTATGTTCAGGCAAAACGATGGCAGACAGTAAGGTTATACGAATTCGTATTATTACAAAACAAGAGGTGGGGATTCATACACATTGTGTCGCTTCCATGAGGAAAGCCGATGTAGTTGTTCTATCGCCTTAAATTCCTTTGGAGATACCCCTTGTTCATAGGCAAGTTGTTTATCAAGTTTGTGTTCGATAACATAAGCGGTCTTATCAATCTTGTCATAAGAAACTCCTATGATATCTTCGTCGGTTATACCTTTTAACATGTCAGGTGATGGAGGTTGATTTATGAGTTCTTCAGAGAGCCCAAGATAACAGGCAATCTGTCGTACCTGGTTTTTATAAAGTCCTGTGAGTAGGCTCACAGGAAGGTCATCAATCCCGCCTTTAACAAACCATCCTACAAAAAGTTCTGAACGGTTGGCAGCACCTAATAAAAGAAGGTTGTTTTCCTGCGCAAATCTCTCAAGAATTTTCCTTCGCTGGCGATGTCTGGCATTAAAACCACTTTCAATAGCATACACTGAAGAACTGATAATTCTTGAAATACCACGTTTTCCATCGGTTGTCTGTTGACGGAGAGATAAAACAAAAGGGGGATCCTTTAAAACAGCAGAGCATAAGAATCTATTAAAGAGAAACACTAATAATCTGTTTAAGAGACCAGAGAGTTCTGTTATCTTGACCGGAAGGGATTTATAGATGTCCATTTCATTGGATATCTCTTGTTCAATATTAATTGTTTTGAAATGAACACGGAAATCAGTAGCAATTCTTTGACATCTCTTGAAAAATAGAACATCGCTGCTTCTATCGGGAAGGTATAAAGCCCATACCTTTTGTGGCCTTACAGCAAGGACAGAAAGAGCCAGAACAGTTGCAGAATCAAGCCCGCCACTTAAACCAAGCACAATACCATCTCTGTTGTTTTGCGTGACTTTTTCTCTGATGAATTTTACAATAGCATTGACTGTTTTTTCACAGTCAAGTTCCATCATCTTCATCAGGTTATTTTCCATTGCAAATACCTCATACCAATTCGCCTTCAAAGATATAGCGCCGTTGACTTCCTCATCGGCTTCGTCAACATACTATCAGTATAACATCTCTGGCATTTTTTATAACAGTTATCAGGTAAATATTCACTCAACCACGTTATTGGGAGGGAGCGGAGGGATTGCCACGCCGAAAGACGGCTCGCAACGACAAAAGACGTCGGATTGCGGAGCCTGCCCATCGGTGGTCATTGCGAGAAGCGACAGCGACGAAGAAATCAAGGAGGAATTGCCACGTCATAAAAAACATTCCTCGCAATGACACCCGGGGGACGCATCCTCGCAATGACAACACGGTGTTCAGTGAATATTTACGATTTATTTTACCAGAACTGATTCTATACGTTCAAGTGCCCAGTCCAGCTGGCTACGAGTAATAATCAATGGAGGAGCAAATCTTATGACATTTTCATGGGTTTCCTTGCAAAGCAGACCCTTTTCCATAAGCATCTCACAAAATTTCCTTGCTCCTCCTGCCTCAGGTTTCAACTCAACTCCTATGAATAACCCTTTTCCTCTTACTTCTTTTACATATGGGCTTTTTATTTTCTGTAGGGCTTTTAAAAAGTAGTCTCCAAGGACATCAGAATTTTCAATCATCTTTTCTTCAATAAGAACTTTGAGGGCCATTCGAGCCACAGCACACGCAAGAGGATTACCTCCGAATGTGCTACCATGGTCACCCGGCATAAAAACTCCCAGAACATTTTTATTGGACAGAAGAGCTGAGATAGGATACAGCCCTCCTGAAAGGGCTTTTCCCACAAGAGTAACATCGGCTTCTATACCTTCGTGCATCTCTGCTAAGAGTTTTCCTGTACGCCCGAGTCCGGTCTGTATTTCGTCTAATATGAGAACAACATTGTTTCTTGAACATATTTCCCGTGCATCCTTTAAATACCCGTCAGGAGGAATAATTATACCTGCTTCGCCCTGAATAGGTTCAACCAGAAATCCAACAGTATTTGGTGTTATCGCTTGCTCTAATGCCTCTGCGTCTCCGAAGGGAATGGTTATAAAACCTGGAGTAAAGGGGCCAAATCCCTCCCTGTATTGTTTTTCCGTACTGAATCCCACTATGGTTATCGTTCTACCGTGAAAGTTATTGGCGCAGACAATTACCTCTGCCTTCTCTTTTGGAACCTTTTTTTCTTTATATCCCCACTTGCGTACTGCTTTTATGACAGTTTCAACTGCTTCTGCGCCACTGTTCATAGGAAGTACCATATGTGAATTGGTAAGTTTGCATATCTCTTCATAAAAAGGACCAATTTGGTCATTTCTGAACGCGCGGGAAGTAAGTGTGATTTTTTTGGTCTGTTCTATAAGAGCCTTGACTATTTTAGGGTGGCAGTGTCCTTGATTGACTGCTGAATAGGCAGAAAGACAGTCCATATACTGTTTGCCTTCTACATCCCAGACCCATACACCTTTGCCTTTTTCTAAAACCACATCAAGTGGATTGTAATTTTTTGCTCCATAAGAGTCTTCCAGATTAATATAATATTTGGCATTCATGTTATTTATCTCCTTTTTTATTTTCTATAGGGCATGTTCATTACACCTATCACACTATCAGGATGGGTATGAACTATCTTCTTCTGGGGATTAGTTCCATCAGAACGGTAAATACAAACCCATTCGTAAGGTGGGATTAATTTGACTATGCCGAACTTTTCTTTTCTATGCCGTTGGACTGCCTTTTCTGCGCCTTGTCTGATAAGATGGCGCGCGAGTTCGGGATGCAAATGAACCGCAGCATTATTTCTTCTTCCGTAATCATCCGGTGGACACTCCTCTCCTGTTCCTGAAGCAAGTCCTTGTTTCACGGCAACAGTTTCTATGCCTGGAACCAATGCCTGTGCTTCTTTACAGAAAGCCTGGTCTCCTGAACCAAAAATAACAGGTACTCCAAGTTCTCCTGCACACAGGGTAAGTTGACCAAATTCTCCTATAGAAATGCCGTTGACAGAAAGGTCAAGAACCTTGAAAGACTGGGTATGCGCTATGTGGGCATATTCAGTTCCTGCTTTTGCATGCTGACCCACAACAGCCACAGCATCAAAACTTTTGTCAAGTCCTAACGGATATGGACCATCAGGCCAACCTCTCTGAAACCTGACTCTTTTGTCAAGACAAACTGCATTTACGCCGCCAAAGCCACCTCCACCATGACCATCAGCTACAACTATATCAGTAGCACCTGCTGCAAAAAAACCGTCAACAGCAGCATTAACCTCCATTGCAAGAAGCATTCTGCTTTGTTCAAAATATCTTCCTTCTGCGTTTGCCCATCCCTGGTAAGTTATTACTCCTGCAACCCCTTCAAGGTCTGTCATTATGATTATTTTCATGAAAAATTTCCTCCTTATCTTTTCAATATTTTATACTCTTTAACCTATAAAATCCCCCTTTTTTCTCCTTTCTAACCTCCTTGTTGTATATTTATATATTTAGTTAGGAGGAAAAAAATGAGGTTGTGCTTCTACTGCACATATTTTATTATTATACTCCAAAAGAAAACTGTAGGAAAATCTTGGTTATTAAAAAAATGTCATAGGCATATCTTTCTGAAACTATACGTTGGCTCATAAAACAATAAAATTTGACAACCTAAATTGGTATATGCTAAACTTTTACCAGGACAAGAGCATTATTGGCCCATAAAAGTTTTACGTAAATATTCACTGAACACCGTGTTGTCATTGCGAAGGAGCGCCCCCGGGTGTCATTGCGAAGAATGTTTTTTATGACGTGGCAATCCCAATGACGTGGTTGAGTGAATATTTACAAGAATTGGCTGTATATCAATAAACAGAAAAGAAAGCATAGCCAAGTTTGACACAACCCTTATAATATTAAGGAGAAGTAAATGGAGAAGATAAAAGTCGGCATCATAGGATGTGGAGGAATGGGAAACACGCATGCTAATGTGATTTCTCAGATTGATAATGTTGAGATATTCGCAGCATCTGATTTGTCTGAAGAAAAACTTGCCAGATTCAATGAAAAGTTCAAACCTGCCTATTCTTTTGCCGATTACAGAAAACTTATTGAGATGTCAGAGATTGATGCAGTTCTTGTGTGTTTACCCACATATTTACATAAAGAACCTGTGGTTATAGCGGCAAAAAACGGCAAACATATCTTTTGCGAAAAACCTATAGCGTTGACCCTTGAAGATGCCGATGTGATGATTAATGAATGTGAAAAAAACCGGGTTGTGTTTACTATAGGTTTTGTCAGAAGGTTTGATAATGAATGGGGCAAATTCCGCGATATTGTAATTGAGGGGAAACTCGGACGTCCTGTTGTTTGGAGAAATGGAATAATTCTTTCTGCCCCACCTGCTCCCTGGTACATGGATAAAGATAAAGGAGGAGGTCCTTTTATAGATGGTTGTGTGCATAACTACGATTTTGCGAGGTATATATTTGGAGACCTTAAAAGAGTTGCAGGCATGCCTGCAAAGATTAACAAGAAAGTAACTGCTCTTGATACAGGAACATTTATAGTAGAATTTAAGTCAGGCGACCAGCATGTTGTAAGTTGGTCATGGGCACTGCCTGGAAAGTGTGATTCTGGCAGGAGAATTAATGATGCTTTCGGCCCTTGTGGTATAGTTAATTTTCAAGAATCCTTTGACAAAAAGTTTCTACCGCCAGATTTTAATTCTGATAAGGAAGGGGCTTTCCTTCTTGACAATGGTAACAACATCCAGGTTATAAGATATGAAAAAAACAAGATGTTCATAGAGCAGATGGTGCATTTTATAGAATGTGTGAAAGGAAATGCGAAGCCATGTGTTACAGGGCTGGATGGGTATGAGGCTTTAAAAATAGGGCTTTCTATTTTACATCTGGACTGATTCCAAATTAAAAATTCTTTGTTTTAATCAGAACCGGTTAGCATTAAGGAGACAACAATGGGTAAGATATGTAAGATATGCGGTAAAAAAACGAGTACAGGCAATAAGGTGAGCCATTCCAATAGAAAAACACGAAGAACATGGAAACCAAATATTCAGACAATGCTTGTTGATATCAAGGGTGAAAGAAAAAGAATAAATGTTTGTACATCATGCATAAGAACAGGTAAGATAAAAAGACCTTCTTCTCAACCGCCAGCTGAAAATCTGTGATTCTTTAAACCATAGATTTTAAGAAAAATCCTGTATAGTCCGTCAGATTCCTTTATGTAAGGCGTATAGTATATATCAGTTTTCTCTTCAGTGACAGGGATATGTATGTTGTCTGTTATAATAGATTCAAAAAGACATTCTTTCTTTTTTATCCAACATCTTTTAAGAGGCCCATTTTCTACTCTTATGTTTTTTATATACACATCACGGCATAGAAAAACAGGGACCGGATTTCCTTTCCCAAATGGTTCAAGATACTGAAAAATTTCTTTTATCAGTTTGGGAGTTAGGTTTTGGATATCCAGTTCGCAGTCATAAGTTTTTGGTTCCTCTGTATGCCATTCTGTAGCATCCCACGCGTTCCTCAGTTTATCTGCATAAACAGATGAGCATTTAAAACCAACAGCATTTTGGTGTCCTCCTATCTCATCCATATATTTTTTCAGCTCTGATGTGTTATGGAAATAATATCCTTCCGGTGTTCTGATAGAACCTTTTATTATATTGTTTTTCTCATAACATACCAGAAATGGTCTGTTGTATTTTTCTGAAAGTCGTGAGGCTATAATACCGCTTAATCCTTTATAATCATTCTCTGACAATATAAATCCATTGTTATCGTCAGAGGTTGTGTCTATCTCTTTCATTATTTTAGCCACTGTTTTGTATCGTTCTCTATCAATAGTATCTATTTCCTCCACAAGTTTTTCAACCTCTGACATATTATTTTCCAGAAGAAGTTCTAATGTGATATCAGGCTTTCCGAACCTTCCTGGCGAATTCAGTTTTGGATTTATCTTCATTATAATATCTCGCGTTGATATGGGAGAAACAATGTTATAATAATTGAGCATATACTGAAGTCCATTTATGGATGTGAAAGGTATTTTTTTAAGGCCTTCCTTAACAAAAATCCTGTTTTCCCCTGTAAGCGGAACAAAGTCCGCTAATGTAGCAAGACAGGGTACCTCAAACATATCAGAGACTTTTTTCCCCATAACGCCACCAGGCAGCAACTGCTCCATTCCTGCGATAAATTTAAATGTAATTCCGGCCCCGCTAAGATACCTGATGTGATTGTCCCATTTATCCACAAAAGGGTTTATGTAAATGTGAGAACGTGGAAGTTGTTGAGGAAATCCTATGTGATGGTCTATAATAATACACTTGATGCCAACTTTTTCCGCTTGCTCCAGCGCTGTAATAGATGATATCCCGCAATCCATAGTTATCAGGATAGAATATCCAGTTTCTTTAAGCTCGTTGATAAAAGATGTTTCTATTTCATAGTTTTCATCAAGTCTGTGTGTAAGGTAAAATGGGGTTTTTATGCCATGCCCATTCATAAAAGACAATATCAGAAATACAGCACATATGCCATCTACATCTCCGTCGCCATAAAGAAAGATTTTTTTCTCTTGTGAAATGGCATCTGCTAACATCTCTGTTGCTTGTTTCAGCGCAGGTATGGCAAAAGGGTCGGAAAGACTTGAAATGCCGGAAAAGAGAAAGGAACGGATTTCTTCTTCGTTTTTATATCCTCTGGCTGTAAGAATCTCCTGTATAAGAACGGGAATTTTATCTCTGGCCATAATACAGTTTTGATTTGGTTGTGTTCATATCAAATTCATAACAGAACCTTTTCCATCGGTTTTCTTGTGTTTGAAACCGAAAGTATGTAATACCCATTTGTCTTCAAAGATATAGCGTCGTTGACTTGCTCATCATCTTCGTCAACATACTATCAGTGTGCCTCGCCGATTTCGTCCTCTACTTGCTCTATCCTTAAATCCGAACCGTTATATACTCGCCTTAGCATTCAAAACTATCATTTTAAATGCGAATCCGTATAAACTTAAAAGTCTTGCTATTTTAGAAACCTGATTTTTAGACCTGCCTCTTTAAGCAGATGAGAAGCAATTTTATCTGGATAGGGTTCTTTTATTACTACTTCTACTATCCCTGCGTTTATTATCATCTTTGAACAAACACTGCATGGATGACATGTTATATACAGGATGCTTTCCCTTATGGAGATGCCGTGGTAGGCGGCTTGTATAATAACATTTTGTTCGGCATGAAGCCCTCTGCATAGCTCGTGTTTTTCACCTGAAGGTATGCCCATTTTTTCTCTTAAACAACCTGTTTTTTCGCAATGTGGCAGTCCAGACGGGGCACCATTATATCCGGTTGCAAGGATTCTCTTTTCTTTGACCAGAATAGCGCCAACGTGTCTCCGCAAGCAGGTAGAACGACTGCTGATAAGCTCGGCTATTTTTATAAAATATTCATCCCAATCAGGCCGCGGGGTAAATGGGGTATTCAAGAGAAAATCTCCTTACGGTTTTTGATATCTCTTTCAACATTTTAGAATCATTTCTATGTTTGAGGGCTTCATCTATCCAATCTGCAATAATTGTCATCTCTTTTTCTTTCATCCCTCTACTTGTAACACAAGGAGTACCTATTCTTATACCACTGGTTACATTAGGAGAAAGGGTATCAAAAGGCAAGAGATTTTTATTCGTTATGATACCTGCGCTCTCAAGGGCCCTTTGGGCTTCAATACCTGTCAATCCTTTATTCCGAAGGTCTATTACAAACAGGTGGTTGTCTGTTCCTCCACTAACTATTCGGTAACCTCTTTCTGTCATAGCGCCACATAGTGTTTTACTGTTTTTTATTATCTGCTTCTGGTAAGAAATAAATTCAGGTTTCATGGCTTCTTTGAATGCCACTGCCTTTGCGGCTATTATATGCATTAAAGGCCCACCCTGTATGCCTGGCATGATAGAACTGTCGATACGTGAGGCATATTTTTGTTTGCAGAGAATAAGGCCACCCCTGGGGCCTCTCATAGTCTTATGGGTGGTTAAGGTGACAAAATCCGCGTGAGCGATAGGAGATGGATGAAGTTTTGCTACAACAAGTCCGGCAATATGGGCGATATCGGCAAAAAGGTAAGCACCTGTTTGCCTTGCAATTTCTGCAAACTTCTCAAAATCTAACGTTCTTGAATAAGAACTTGTTCCGCAAACTATTATTTTCGGTTGTTCTCTCAAGGCTATTTCCATGAGACTATTATAATCTATAAGTTCGGTTTCTCTATCAACAGTATAGTATGACGGATGATAAAAAACACCTGAGAAATTTACCGTCATTCCATGGGTAAGATGTCCTCCTGCGGATATATGCATTGCAAGAATCTTATCTCCGGGTTTGAGTATAGAATAGTAGACACCCATATTTGCCTGGCTGCCAGAATGCGGCTGGACATTTGCATGTTCAGCATTAAATAATGTGCAGGCGCGTTCTGCGGCTATTTTTTCAACCATATCTATGTATTTACAACCGCCATAATATCTCTTGCCAGGATATCCTTCAGCATACTTATTAGTCAGTATTGAACCTGTTATTTTTAACACTTCTTTGCTGACGATATTTTCTGAAGGTATTAGCGTAATAGTAGAAGCCTGTTTTTGTTCTTCCTTTTTAAGAGCATGGTAGATTTCATTATCAAGTAATTTAAGCATTTTCAACCTCCACTATGGGAATTAATGAAAAATCTGCGAAAAGACTGAAGATGTTGTTTATCTGTTGCAACAAGGCAAGCCTGTTATTTCTTATATTTTCCTCACTGTGCATAACAAGTATCTCATCGAAAAATCTGTCAATTATATCTCTCCAATTTGCGAGATTTTCAAGAAACACAAGATATTCTCTCTTATTGTGGGAGTTGCTTAAAATCGTCTTATTGTTCTTGTAAAAATCGTAAAGTTTTTTTTCCATTTCTTCAGACAAGAGGTTTTCATCGATAGTATTATTTACTTCTATTTTTTTTTCTTCAGCCTGTTTAAGTATATTTGCAACCCTTATAAACGGGACAAGGATATTTTGGGCTTGTCCACCTGAGAAGAACTTTTTTAAAGCGTCAGCTTTCAGCCTTATATTAAGCAGGTTATCTTTTTCAGCAGATATAACTGCTTTTCTTATACCTGGAGAAAGTCCTTCTCCTGCTAATAGATTTTCTACCCTCTGAAGCAAGAAAATTTTTATGTTATCCGCAGTTTGACCGATGTTGCTGGTAAAAACTGATAGGCTCTGGGCTATTATTTCTCCAAGTGGTATATCTATTTTTTCATGCCATAGTATTTCTATAAACCCGTTTGCAATTTTTTTGACTCCGTACGGGTCCCCTGTTCCTTTTATCTCAATGTTGTCAAGAAACATGCCACATAAGGATTCCAGTCTAACTACCAGTGATACAATAGATGCTTCATTGCTGTTCGGAAGCTGCCCGTTAGATGATTTGGGAAGATAATGTTGTTCAATACCTTCTGATATGGTATCATTAAAACCATTTTTTTTCGCATAGATTCTGCCTATTATTCCTTCAAGTGATGGAAATTCGGCAACCATAAGGGTTGCCAGGTCATTTTTGCACAGCGAAATTATCGTATATATATCCTGTCTTGATTTTTCTTCAACAGGTACATATTGAAGAAAAATATCCGCTATTTTTCTGAACCTTAAGACCCTATCGTATATACTGCCCCACCTGGGATGGTATGAGATTTTTTTTAGGTTTTCCGTATAGTTAGCAAAAGGAATAGCCATGTCCTGTTGCATAAAAAATATCGCATCATCCATCTTGCTTGAAAGCACGGACAGGTAATTTTCTTTTATCTCGTTTCCTTTGACACCGTCTGAGATTGAGATATAGAAAGGTTGTAATGCGCCCCTATTATCAAACAATGGTAAGCCATTTAGTTTAAGTATCACAGCACTTACAATTTCCGATGGCATATTCATATATTCTTCTGTTAACGGACATTTCAGAACAAAAGGGTATTCAGATGTGTTTAGAATCTCACTGAGATGTTTTTCATCAAACGATATAGTCTGATATACCTCTTTTTCAATCTGTGCCTTTACAAACTCCAAGCGGAGGTCTTCATCAAAAATCACAAAGTTTTTCAGAACCATGTCAAGGTATTCTACCGGAGATGAAGGGCTGAATTTCCCAGGACTTAAAACCCTGTGTCCAAAAGAATGCCTACCACTTCTTACACCTGCTAATTGTATTTTTACCACATCTCTACCGAGCAGTGCTAATATCCATCTCACGGGCCTTATAAACTTAAATTCTCCATCTTGCCACTTCATAGCCCGGGGTATCTCAGTTTTTCTGATGCTTTCAGCCAGAATGTCACCAATGATATTTTTTACAGGCATTCCTTTTTCTTTTTTCAAAAGAGCAAAAACCTTTCTGCCTTTTTTTTCCTTTATAAAGAGATCTTTGACATTGGTTTTATTGGCATCTGCAAATCCTCTTGCAGCAGTAGTAAAATTGCCTTCTTTGTCCATACCGGTTTCCACAGAGGGGCCGGATATTTCAATTATTACGTCTTTTTGCCTTATAGAAAGGTTACTGAAATAGAGAATTAGTCTCCTTGAAGTGTAAAAGAACCTTAATGATGTATATTCTACCCTATTATCTTTGAGCATATTTTCAACTAATGGTATCCATCGTTCCTTGAGATACTTTCCTGTCCATGAAGGTAGGTCCTCACATCCAATTTCTATTATACAGTCGGTTGTTTCCATAATTTATAATAATCACATGTTATTAAATGCTCACCTTGCATCTTTATGTTTAATTTCATAAATATTCATCTATGAAAAGGCCTGTCAATACCCCTTTTCTTCCTTTCCGTTTT
>CAZYYF010000025.1:0-11469 GCA_964650875.1 uncultured bacterium | reverse complement strand
ACGGCGTCATTGCGAGCGTATTGTGCGTGGCAATCCCATGCATGGGATTGCTTCGTCGCCACGTTCCTCATAATAACATCGCGGGGACACTTATGATTATAAAAATTTTATCAACAAAGGAGAGTACCAAATAAAATGTCATACAAAAATGCTATTTTTAATTTTGCCAGTATGAATGAATCGGATTACGAAAAACTTAGAAAAGACAATGGATGGGGACTTGCAATATCAGAGTTCAGACAGGCACAAAAAAGAGTAAAAAGACCTCTTACTTTAACTGAGGCATACATACTTGACAGTCTCTGGTCTGACCACTGTTCATACAAACACTCAAAGTATAAACTTAAAAGCCTGGTAAGAAACAACAGGTATGTTTTGAAAAGTGAAAAAAGTGATGCAGGCGCAGTTAGGATAGGTAATAGTAACTATTACGCAGTATTCAAAATAGAATCGCATAACCATCCGACATTGATAAATCCTTACGATGGGGCAGCAACAGGAGTTGGAGGCATCCTCAGGGATATCTTTGTTATGGGGACAAAAAACATCGGCGTAGGCGCTTCACTGAGATATGGACCAAAAGAAGGACCCAACGCAAAAGATATTCTAACAGAGGCTATGAGAGGCGCATCTGACTATTGTAAGACAATGGATATTCCACTAATTGCTTTAGATACATGCTATGAAGAGTCTTTCAAGCATAACTGTCTTATGAATGTATCGGCTCTTGGAATTGTCAGAAAAGATGGACTTATACCCAATATAGTATCAAAACACGCTGTGGGGTATAATCTCGTTTATATAGGTAAACCCACAGCAGGAGCGGCCGTGGGAGGGGCATCTTTTGCCTCACAATCCTTTGAGAAAGGGAAAACCAGACAGATAGAATTTGGTTCAAATCCCATGCTTGAAAAGGCTACATTTGCTGCTTTTGAAAAAATAAAGAAAGCACTTATAGCAAAAAAAATTTTTACACAGATATCTTTTAAGGATATGGGGGCAGCAGGGTTAACATGTTCCACAGCAGAACAGGTTGCCCCGAGAGGCTATGGGGTGGAGATATTGACACAAGAGGTACCGACGCCTGCGGGAATAAAGGTACATCCTCTTGCGCTAGCCGTAGGAGAAGACCAGGAAAGAAATATGATTATCGCCTCGGAAAAAGCTACAAAGGTTATCTTACAGGTGCTTAAAAAAGATAAAGATTTCAAAAAGTATGGTGGCAGGGTTGCTGTCATAGGAAAGGTTATTCCAGACGACAGGTTTATTATGAAAGACAAAACTACTGTGTACTGTGACCTGCCTGTAAGTCTTATAACAGGAGCTCCTTTATACAAACCTGCCAGCAGGAAACCCCGGGTACAACAAACACCTTTTTCAATTCCGAAACCTGATTGTCTTAAAGAAAAAATCCTCCAGGTTGCATCTTCCATAAACGCGTACTCAAGAAAAGATATCTTGGATATCTTAAAATTGAAAACAACCGGCTATCTTGTCACCAGTCCTGACCAAACAGATGTATGTGTTATCGGTCCTCTTAAAAAAGAAAAAAAAGATAAAAAGGCAGGGATTGCCCTTGTGTTTGGAGGCAAGTCCATACATGGAAGAAACGGTAGTGCTATGGAACAGGCATATATTGCAACAGTCATAGCAAGGCTTAAACTTGCCGCAGCCGGCCTGAAACCAATAGCTGTAGCAGACGGCTGTAATTATGGCAACCCTGATAATCCTGAACATTACTATAGTTTTTCAGCAGGAATAGACGGATTGAACAGGGCATGCAGAATACCTTTATATAGAGAGAAAGAACCTCTGGCAGTTGTTGCAGGGAATGTCTCTTTGAAAAATACTTATATAGACAATGGGAAAGAAGAATCTATAGACCCTTCAATGATTCCTGTTGTTTTCGGATATATACAAGATTACGGCAACACTGTAACCACAGGTTTAAAAAAACAAGGTAGCAGCATATTGTTGGCAGGAAAGAGAAAACAGGAATTTAAGGGTTCAGAGTACGCTGCCCTGCATAAGCAGACCGGTAAAAAAGCGCCGTCTATTACCCCCACTGAAGCAGGGAACCTTGAATATGCAGTTCTTGAAGCATCCGGCAAAGGTATTGTTTTATCTTCGGCAGTTATTGAAAACGGCGGACTTGCTGTTGCCCTCACAAGGATGATGGCAATGGCAAAACAGGAGATAGGGATACAATTAGATATGGCTTTTGCAGGCAGGATGAGAGTAGATTACGCCCTGTTTACAGAATCTCCGGGTTATGTGATAGAGGTGGAAACATCCCGGGTAAAAGAGGTACAGAAGATATACAAAATATATGGTATATCTCTGCAATGTATCGGGCAAACCACAAAAGAGAAAATTTTTTCAGGAAAGATGAAAGAAAAGACAGTCTTTGAAATTCCTCTTAAAGAACTCAAAAAAAGATGGAACCGGCAATGACCACTTATAAAGCCTCTGGAGTTAATATCCAACTGGGAGATATCTGTTCGCGCATTATGTCCGAAGCCGCAGATAAAACTTTTATAAACAGGCAAAATAAGATGGGCAGTATCAAGGTCCTGGAAAAAAAAGGCTTGCACAGGGTCATTACGGTTTCTTTTGGAAACCTTCTACTTATGCTTAACAGCGATGGTATCGGAACAAAGGTGGAATTTGCGGAACGGATGAAAAAACACGATACTGTAGCTTATGACCTTCTTGCAATGTTGTGCGACGATTCAGTAAGATACGGAGCCGAACCTGTTGCAGTCTCAAATATACTGGATGTAAACTCACTGGATAAGGAAACAGTAACCCAGCTGGCAAAAGGCATGGTAGAAGCCGCTAATGCTGCGGGTATAGCGATTTTATCTGGAGAAATAGCTGAATTGGGCAAAAGAATATCCGGATATGGAAAGATAAATTATAACTGGGGCGGAACGGTTTTAAGTCTGATGACAAAAGAGCTCAAAGGTAAAAATATTAAACCAGGAGATACGATAGTTGGTTTTGAAGAAAAAGGCTTCAGGTCCAACGGCATATCCCTTGTACGAAAGATAATGGAAAAGACGTATGGACAGGACTGGCACAAAAAACAAGTTGCAGGAAGATCTCTCGGTGAAATTGCACTTGAACCTTCAACTATCTACTCAAGGGCTGTTGTAAAAATATTTGATTATACAAAAGGTATAGCCCATATCACAGGAGGTGGCATACCGGGAAAATTCAGCAGGATAATAGCATCTACAAAGTTTGGAGCAGACTTGTCTGACCCTTTTGAACCCTGTTTTATGATGTCTCTATGCCAGAAAAATGGGAAGGTAGATGATATAGAAGCATACAAAACATGGAATATGGGACAGGGAATGTTACTTATAACCGATAATCCAGAAAAAGTGATATCTGTTGCGGCAACATATAAAATAAAGGCTAAAATTGTAGGACTTATCACGGAACAAAAGAAAATCAAGATAAGAAGCAGGGGTGTTTTTAGTAGGGATAAAACACTTGTTTTCTGAAAAACTCTCAAAATGCCTTAAAAAGACCAGTATGTCCTCACTCAACGGCGTCATTGCGGGCGTATTGTGTGTGGCAATCCCATGCATGGGATTGCTTCGCCCCGATTAAATAGCATCGGGACCCGTAATGACAAGAGGGGACACCGAGAACATTAGACGCCGTTGACTGAAGACTTACAACAAAGGGAGGATTTTCACTTGAAAAAAACTATAGATAGAATAGAATCTGACAGAATAAAAGACCTTCCAGTATATATGTTTCAACAAATAAATACAGAAACAGCGAAACTGCGTAAAGAAGGTAAAGACATCATAGACCTCGGCATGGGAAACCCGGATAAACCGGCTCCTAAACCTGTGATAGATAAACTAGTAGAAATAGCCTGTGACAAGAAAGCCCATCGTTACAGTACTTCAAAAGGGATAGCCCACCTACGTCAGGAGGTATGCCTGTGGTATGAAAAACGGTTTGGGGTTATTCTTGATCCAGAAGAAGAAGTGGTTGTATGTATAGGTTCTAAAGAAGGTATAAGCCATCTTGCCCTTGCAGTATTTAATAGTGGAGATATCGTATTGGTACCAAATCCTACTTATCCAAGCCATCTTTACAGCTGTCTTATCGCAGGCGCAAAAATCTACGATATGCCTATTACAAAAGCAAACGGTTTTATCCCTGAGATGCCTCAAAAAATATGTAATGGGGCGCGAAAACCCAAAGCAATGATATTGAGTTACCCAAGTAATCCCACAACCCAGGTTGCAGATATGGACTTTTTTGACAGAGCCGTAAAGTTTGCTAAAAAGAACAGTCTGATAGTTATCCACGACAATGCTTATGCGGAATTAGGTTTTGACGGCTACAGGGCTCCAAGTTTCTTGCAGGCAAAAGGAGCAAAAGACACAGGAATAGAGTTCTACTCTCTTTCAAAAACTTACAATATGGCGGGATGGCGTGTAGGCTTTGCCGTAGGCAACAAATATGTAATAAAAGCACTGACAAAACTTAAAAGTTATTATGATTACGGTATCTTCACCCCTATACAGGTGGCAGCAATCACTGCTTTAAGGCTGGAACAAAAGTATATAGACGAAGTAGTAGAGACATATAGGAAAAGACGAGATGTATTTGTTGAAGGTCTTAACAGACTAGGCTGGAATGTAGAAAAACCTAAGGCAACCATGTACCTATGGGCTGAAATACCTGAAAAATTCAAACAGATGGGTTCTATGGAATTCAGTGTATATCTTTTAGAGAAAGCAGGTCTTGCAGTATCACCAGGGATAGGATTCGGAAAGTACGGTGAAGGATACCTGCGCATGGCTCTTGTTGAAAATGAATACAGATTAAAACAGGTGGTACATCGGCTCAAAACCATAGGGTTGTTTAAGTAGGCACATAACGTCATGTTCCATTGATACGGGCAGTATTTTTAACAACAATGGGAGAAAAATTCAACCATTGGGAAGGATAGTCAAGTATAACTTCTTCTATAATTTTTGCTCCATTGGTAAAGAGAAAGCTTATCTTGCTTTCTTTCTCCATTGAAGCAGGAGGTTGATTTATTCTTTTGAAAAAAAATCTGTATCTGTCTTTTTCCATGATAAAAAAACCTGCTGTATAGAAAGCGCCTGTCTGTACTGCCAGGGTTGCAGGACCACGCGGAAGAACTGTATCCACACCAAGGAAATTTATCTCCATCCCTTTTTCTGTAAAGACCTTATCTCCCAACATTGCAAGGATCCTGTTGCCTTTCAATGCCTTCAAAGGACCTTTGGGATTTGTCCCTGTAAGCAAGACTTCAACTCCTTTGCTATTTCTTTTTTCTTTATATATCCTGGTAATAACAGAACTTCTATAGGGAATTGCTACAGCCGTCACCCTGTAACCTAAAATTGCGCTTACTATCCCGGCAAGCTCCCAATTGCCTATATGTGACGTAAGAGCCACAACCCCTTTGCCATAAGCAAGTCCTTCATCAAGGAGTTCCATATTCTCAATTTTTACTTTTTTCCTAACTGTTTGAATATCCCAACGAGGAATGGTGAAAAAATCTGTGAGGTACCTGCTGAAATTATAATAGGTTTGTTTAACAATATAAGTTAGTTCTTTTTCAGTGTAATCTATACCTCTTTTATTCTTTCTGTATTCAAGAATAATTCTCACATTGGCTCTTACAGTTGTTCTTACACTTCTGATAAAAATATATTTAAGTCTTGCAACCATCCTGCCAACACAATATAAAAGAGGCACAGGAAAATGAGCACCTAAAAAAGAACAAAATCTGTATATGTAATCATCCATTAGAACCACCTGTTGCTTTGTCGAAACTGCTGTCTTATTTAATATATATTTTTCCCCATCTACCTGTCAATTATTTGTACAAGTTGGGGATATAGGTAACACATGAGTTTCCTGGTTTTGATATAAAAATTCCCCAGGGGATAAATAACCCAATCACTGGTGTGGTCTATTAAAATTATACTCTATTAACCATTCAGTTAAAAGCGGATTAAAAATATCCGGATTATCTATATAATTGCCTGTTTCTGTTCTATTTTACTGAAATCTTTTCCAGAACCAAGGAGGTATTACCTATATATATCAACTTCTTCATTCCTTTTAATTGTATTTATCAACTATTTCTGATAAAATTTTAGATAAAACACACAAGAAACCACAGATGAAAAAAAATAAATGGCAGAAACTCTTGGTAATTATTGCGGCTCTGGTTGCGCTTGAATTATTGAACATGTTAAATTCCATAAAGCCTCCAAATAAAAAGGTAGAAGAACTGCTCTCTATACATAAAGGGGTTTTTATCATGGTGAAAAGTTATACTGATAGAGATAGAGAATTCTTGAATGCCTTGAAGGAAATCAAACCCCACGTGAGGGGAAAAGCATCTATTATCGTAACTGATAAAAAATCAGGATATCATGTAGGTTATGCTCAATCAGATAAGGACCTACCCTTGTTAATTATCTTTGATAGAGAAGGTACTGCCCAGATTTTCAAGGGTTCAATTGACAAAACAGCGCTGATGGAAATAGCCCATAAGATAGCAACCCAACACCATGAGAAATAGGATTAAAGGAAACAAGAAACAGGTTCTATATCTGCCATAGTTCTCAAGCCCGGCCTGGCTTGTAGAACTACGGGAATAGCATTCATCACCATTGCACAGGTTGCAATATCCCCGTTAATCCCGTTTTTTATGCTCATATCAACAACGGGTATCCCATTAACGACAATACGGTCATACGACTGGTCAATGCCTGCTGCTGCAATAAAATTCAGTGTTATAACAACCTCCTGTCCTACGTAGCCGAGACCTGTCTGTTTAACACCAAGAACATCTCCTTTTTCAATAGTTTTGTCTTTCAAAAATGTACGTTTCTCAGCAACAACAGGCTCTATAATATCTTCTGTTTTCCCAAGATGCCAGCCTATCTTTGAAGCTATCATGTGCATGGATTCTGTCAATCCCACATGTCTCAAAGCCCCTTTTTTTACTCTCTCGTGAAATTCATTAATGGTTATTCCAACACCCACTTTTTGCTGAAAAGAAAGCCTCCTATTTGTTGCATCTTGAACCCTGTAAACAGTGATATTATCAACCTGCCTGCATACGGCTGTCACCGCAAGAGGCAGAAAATCCATTAAAAAACCCGGATTAACACCAGTCGCAAGAACAGAGACGCCTTTCTGTTGGGCCTGGTTGTCTATCTCTTTAGCAATCACAGGATTGGTTACCCACGGAAATGTCAGTTCTTCACATGTAGAAACAACATTAACTCCATGCTCAATTATCTCCATAATCTGAGGTTTTATTTTTTCAAGAATAGAAGTTGTTGTAAGCACAACCACATGCGGTTTCGCTTTTTCAAGCACTTTTGCCCCATTTGCTTCTATAAGAACCCCGTATGGTTTCTCCATCCCGGCAATTTCTCCTATATCTTTGCCTATCTTATCAGAAGCAATATCAACCGCACCAACAATATCAAAAGACCTTCGGCTTAAAAGAAACTGAACCATCTTTGCACCTATGGGTCCCAAACCATAAATAACAACTTTTATGTTTGGCATCTCATCCCCCCCTCGTGATTTTAGGTCTGTCATATTTGGCTAACCTCCACCTGAAAGCCACTCCTCTTTTCCTTCCTCACCCCTATCCTATTATAACGTGAGTTTCCACTTTATTCTCTGAAGATAAAAAATAATAGCATGAAATCCCTTGTATAGCAAACAATAGGTCCTTGTTTTTTCCGACTTCACACCTTTTGAGCATTGTCAATCGTTATATTGTTGTATTGCGAGCAGGTAGACATTTTCCTGATTAGTTTTTTCTAAAGACGCACTCAGTAGGTAGTTTACCGAGATTCACATTATTTATGTATTGCTTTGTTTTTCTATCATAATATCCCGAAATATCTTCCTTAATATTCAGATTTCTCCTTATGCTAAACATGGAAAGTTCTCTTATATACTTGCCTATAATGGAAGATAAAGCTGCAGGGAAAGAGTATTTTTCTACATCCATAAAGAACCCTATTGCTATTCTTACTTCTTTATTGGCAAGAATATAAACAGATGCGTTGTCTTTTTCTGATACAACCTCTGCCTCATAATTGGTCATTACATACCTTAGATATGGAAGATAAAATTTAAGTCCTCCTATCTTACCTGCATCCACATGAAGACTTTCTTTTTGTTTAACTCCATTTATAATAGTACAGAAAGCACGGAAGTCAAGAAAAAGTTTTGTGTTTTTAACAGTAAAAGTATTGAATTGCATAGGACAGATAAAGATACACTGTAAATTTTCTATCACTATGTTATTTTTAACCACCCATTCTGAAAATTCAAGACACCTTTTTTTTGATTTCTCAGGGTCTGCCCACAGAAATTCTGAAGGTATACTGTTGGTGCAGATGTTAATGGTTTGAGAACATTCGGACTGGCGACAAAAAACCTTGAAGATTTCAGCAGGAGATTTAGGCTTCCTTTTTTTACACACATAGAATATAGATATAACAGTTTCTTCAATGAGCGCAAAATGAGCTCTGTTACGGGTCTTAAAAAATAGCTTGCTATCTGTTATATCTTTAAACCATCTGTTATCGGATATCTGGTATTTTAATAATGTTCCTGTTACAACCAGGGGACCTAAAAGAGGACCCAAACCGTTTTCATCTATCCCCAGTATCCTGTGTTCCATTTTACTTTTTTTCGCTTTAAGGTGTTATCTTCTATGCTGGTTTACAAACTCAATGTTTCATATATTCTTCTGAAACCTTATGAAATGCGGCTATGTATTTTTCCATATGTTTTATTTCATACACAGCATGGGTAAATAATGATATGGTTCTTTCAGACAACCACCTTGCTGTTTTACATTCTATATCAGGTTTATAGATATTTCGTGTTTTCATATAGTCAATAAAGGCTTTTTCTTTATAGAGTTCAGGCCATAAAGCACCGTACACAGGAACACCCTCTGCCTCCATTGCTTTTCTAAACTGTTTCATAGGAACCTTCAATCTATCAATGTCAAGAACAAAAGGAGCCCACCAGAAAGAGTTTTGTCGTACTTCTGTATCCACAGGAGTATGTAAAACTAATGGATGGTTTTTGAGGGCTTCAATTAAAAATCTACCGTTTCTTTTCCTGTTAGGCAGGTTCCATATGTTCATTCTTTCAAGTTCACACAGACCAATCACAGATTGTATTTCTGTCATCCTATAATTAAAACCAATTTTATCATGAATGTAAATTAACTCCTGTTCCTGTGTTATCATATCCAAACCATTGCTCGTATTAAAACCATAGTCTCTTAAAGAAAAACATTTCAGGTATATCTCCTTATTATTTGTAATTATCGCTCCACCTTCTCCACCTGTTACAAGGTGTTTGGTATGACACAGATTAAAACATCCAATATCCCCAATCGTTCCTGTGATTTTCCCCTTATAAACACCTCCAAAACATTCAGTGCAATCCTCTATCACCAATAAATTATACTTTCTGGCAATTTTAATGATAGGTTCCATATCTGCCACAGTGCCATATAGATGAACCACGATAACTGCTTTGGTCCTATCGGTGATTTTCCTTTCAATATCTTGAGGGTCAATTGTATGAGAAAAGTCCGTATCTGCAAACACAGGGATTGCCCCGGTGTTTAAGATGGCAAATAAAGGTGGAAAATAGGTATACGAAGGACATATAACCTCCTGTCCTTTTCCTATGCCTGCGGATACCAAAGCCAGATGAAACGCACCATATTCGTTTACTGTTGTAACACAATAGTCTGACTTATGCCACCTGGCAAGTTCTTTTTCAAACTGTTGTCCATATTCTCCTGACCAGTAGTTTAATTTTCTTGTTTTAAGTGGTTCCTGTACCATCTTAAATGTTTTCTCTGAAAAAGATGGCCATGCTGGAAATGGTTCTACATTAACAGGTTGTCCGCCATCTATCGCTAATTTTCCCATAAGATCTTCTCCTTTCTAAAAATACCATATTGTTTTAAGTAGTGTTTTTTACTCTTTCAATCGTTATAAATATTCATAGCCCGGCCTCCTGTCATTACAGGGACCGAAGGGATTACCATATACAATACGCTCGCAACGACAACCCATCGGCTGTTTCTTAGATTTTATTTACAGGATAAAGAGGTTTTCTATCCATTAGCACCTCTTTTACATTTTGTGCTGCTTTTGTTTTCAGTTCAAGGAGTGATTCTTCTGTATAAAAACCTACATGTCCTGAAAAAGTGATATTTTCAAGAGATAACAGGGGATTGTCTCTATTGATAGGTTCTTGTTCAAAAACATCAAGACCGGCACTATCAATCCAGCCTTCTTTCAATGCGCGGTAGAGAGCCTTTTCATCAACAATAGCCCCTCTTGAAGTATTGATGAATATGGCAGAAGATTTCATCTTGCTAAAAATTACCTCATTGAACATCTTCCTGGTTTTTTCCGTCGCAGGCATATGTACCGAAAAATAATCTCCTTCGCGCAAAGCCGCTTCCATATCAACCTTTTCTCCTCCATTTGCAGAGATAACAGAAGCTTCAATATATGGGTCATACACCAGAACTCTACCTAATTGAAACCCTGAAAGTTTTCGGTGCACAATCCGCGCAATCATGCCATAGCCAAAAAATACAAAGGTTTTCCCTTTTATTCTGTATTCAGGAGAGGTTGCTTTTATGTCCCAGATGCCTGCCCTGACCTGCCTGTCTCTTTGAGCCACCTTTCGCACACACGAAAGGAAAAGAGCCATCGTCTGGTCTGAAACATCTTCTCCGCAGTAATCAGGTACATTTGCAACCCAGATGCCTTTAGATGTTGCAGCGTCAATATCTACATTGTCATAACCTACTCCATAACGGGAAATCACCCGACATTTTTCCATACTGTTTATTACTGCGGCGGTTATGGGTTGCAGGTTTACTATAAGCCCATCTGCATCTACAACTGCATTAATTATTTCTGATTCTTGGTAGCTCTGAACCGTTGTAATTTCAGCTCCCACAGGTTCCAGAACCTTCTTTTCCACCTCGTAATCAGGATAATACCGGTCATCGGCTATAACGACCTTGAATTTCATAAGTTACCCCTTTTTTTATTTGGTTCTGTCAAATTCAACTTAGTTGTTAACGGTATTTTTTTATGTTTTATTTGTTCTCCATTGTACTTCTGTTCAGTAATACTTTACCGAACCATTGCAATGATGAGAAAAAATAAATAAAAAAATTCTGATGCTAATGGATTATTACTATCCTGTTTGCTGCCAGCAGCCAAATATCGTGATATATTATTATGTTATCATCCTGCCTAATAGGTTTCTTAGGCTCTTGTCCGCAGGGTTTATCTCCAACTCCTGAAATGTGTAAGGTGCATAGTGTAGTTCAACCAGACTTGTAGGATGTGTCTGTTTAAAAACCCT
>CAZYYF010000024.1:0-11702 GCA_964650875.1 uncultured bacterium | reverse complement strand
GTCGGGCTATGCCGGGTATGTCTCGCAATGACAACGGGGTTGACTGATGACTTATGTGGTTTATTTTTTAAAATGTGTTTTCTTAAAATCATGATATTATCTTATCATAGAGTCAATCCGTGGTATGACAGAGATGCAATAACAGTAAGTCCTACAAAATTCAGCAAACAAATCTTCTATTTACTTTCTAAAAATTTTCAATTTCTTACAACTGAAAGATATGTGCAAGAATTTTTTACTCAGAAAAGTAATAAAAAAGTTGTAATTTCATTTGATGATGGATATGTTGATAACCTATGGTTCGCTTTTCAAATACTCAAAGATCTTAAAATTTCTCCGATCATTTATCTTACTGTTTCTTATATTGGCACTAATATACTTTTCCCAAGATATAAAGACACCTCAAAAGATAGATTTCTTAATTGGCAAGAGGTATTACAAATGACAAAAGATGGTGTTGAATTTGGTTCACATACATTAACTCATTCTTACCTAACAAAAATTGACAGAAAACAGGCAGAGAGAGAAATCGTTGAATCAAAGAAAATTATTGAGGATAAAATTGGTAAAGAAATAAAATTTTTTTGTTATCCTTATGGTGATTTTAACTCTGAAATAATTGAGATTGTGAAAAAAGCAGGATATAAAGGTGCGGTTGTGGTTCGAAAGAAAGGTATGAAAATAACTAAATTTACCTTACCGAGAGTTGGAATTTATGCCCATAATAATAACTTAATTTACAGAGCAAAAATATGGAGAGAATATATAAAAGAAAGATTTTATTAATTTTATTTCTTCTGGCATTTTTTTTGAGATTGGGGTTTATTCTCACTTTGGAAAACCACTTTTATTTTGATGATGAGTATGAATACTATAGAATGATTAAAAATTTTCTCAGCGGTAAAGGGCTTATCGCAGGAGAACATATAAAAGGTTTCAGACCACCTGTTTATCCTCTTATTGCAAGTGTTTTTTATTACCTGAATCTTAACCTCTGGGGTATCCGTATTTTCCAGGTGATTATTTCTGCTCTTACGGTGGTTGTTATTTACCTGACAGCCAAGAAAGTATTTTCAGTAACAACAGGTATTGTTGCAGGAATCATTGCCGCCTTTTATCCTTTTTTTATCTTTTATAACGGATTTCTCCTGACAGAAAGTCTTTTCATATTTCTTGCCGTTGTGAGTATCTACCTACTTGTTAGTTTAGACGATTCTCCTATCTCTTGCATAAAGGCGGGCATTGTTCTTGGAATAACAGGACTCTGCAAACCCACCATGCAGGCATATCTTCCGTTTGTTTTCCTATTAATAGTTTTTTCAAAAGAGGCTCTTGCATTGAGAGCAAAAAAGGTGTTCCTGATACTTCTGTTTTTCTCTCTTACTGTCAGTCCATGGATAATAAGAAATTATATTGTTTTCAACAAATTCATTCCTGGCACCACCATGGGAGGCTATGTGTTCTGGGAAGGTAACAACCCGCAATCTGATGGTGGACCCTGTCATTACTTCCCTGAAAATATCATGCAGGTTGAAGAAACTGCAAGAGACAGGTTGTTATATAAAATGACTTTTAACGTAATAAAAGAAAATCCACATAGATTTCTCTGGTTGCTTCAGAATAAATTTAAGCGGTTCTGGAATGTTATTCCAAATGCCTCTGATTTCAAGAATCCTTTATACAAAGCAATCAGCATTATGAGTTTTGGATTGCTCATACCTTTCTTTATTCTGGGATTTCTTGTGTCTATCAACAACAGAAAAGCACATTTTATGCATGTTCTCATCATTTTTTTCACTGTTTTTCATATGGTTTTCCTTGCATCCATAAGGTACCGTGTTGCGATAGAACCGTTTTACATCATATTTGCGTCCTATGGCTTTTTATGGATATGGAACAGAATTTCAGGCATAATTATGGAATGGAAAAAAGAGGAAGGGATATTGAAAGAGAGGAATTTTTAATGAAACTTTCCGTAATAATACCGGTGTATAACGAAAAAAACACAATTACAGAAATCCTAAAGCAGGTGATAGATGTACCCGTAGATAAGGAGATTATTATAGTTGATGATTCCAGTACTGATGGAACCAGAGAGATACTAAAAGACATAAGACGGACACATAAAGATATCAGGCTAATATTGAAAGAAAAGAACGAAGGGAAAGGTTCTGCTGTGAGGGAAGGTTTGAAACACATTGCAGGCGATATTGTGGTTATCCAGGATGGAGACCTTGAATATAATCCTATGGACTGGATCAGAATGCTTCAGGTTATAAAAGACAAAAGAGCCGATGTGGTTTATGGTTCGCGGATATTAGGCAAAGGTGAAAAATCTTCCTTAACATTTTATTTGGGTGGTCGTTTATTGTCTTTTTTAGTAAACATTCTTTACGGCGCTAATATTACTGATGAACCTACCTGCTACAAGATGTTTAAGGTAGATGTCATAAGGTCCATAAAACTTGATTGTAAGGGTTTTGAATTCTGTTCTGAAGTGACAGCAAAGGTATTGAAAAAAGGCTATAAAATCTATGAGATACCTATAAGTTATAAACCTCGAAAGATAAAGGAAGGCAAAAAAATAAGATGGAAAGATGGCGTTATTGCTATCTGGACACTCATAAAATATAGGTTGTAAGATGAAAGGATGCCCTTTATGTGGCAGTGAAGGTTATAAAGTATGGAGCGAAAAAAACTACCATGCGTATAAATGCAGGGTATGTAAGGTTGTTTTTCTCTGGCCTATCCCTGATAATCCTGAAGTTTTATACAGCGAAGATTATTTTAGGGACTGGTATATAAAATACTATTCACAAAGGAAATTGTATATATCTCAATTATTTCAACAGATGCAACATTATATGGAACAAAATGGAAAACTTCTTCTTGATGTAGGTTGTGGGGCAGGCTTTTTTATGGAGGTTGCAACAGCACAAGGATACCAGGTTGCAGGACAGGATGTTTCTCCTTTTGCGGTGGATTTCTGTCGCGATAAGGGATTTGAAGTTTATGATATTTCTTTACCTGAACTCTTTCTACCTAAAAGGTCTTTTGATGTTATTACCATGTTTGATGTCATCGCACATCTTAAAGACCCTATATCTTATATTGAAACATGCAGAAGTTTATTGAAACCAGGAGGTTATCTTGTAATTAAAACTCCATACCATTCCTCTTTGCTTTTTTCTCTTGCAAGGGTTCTGTCTTTTACCTGTAAAAGCAGGATATTGTTACATATTCCAGCACAAATATACCATTTTAACAAACATACCTTTAAAACTCTTGCCGAAAAAAAAGACTTTTCTGTTATCGCCTGTCTATATACGAGAGAATTTATTTTTCCCCTATCAAGAAACCTGAAAATATTCTTATCAGATATCTTAAAGAGGTGTTGTTTAGAAAAAAGCATCCTTGTTATTTTCAAGAAAAACGATGGATAAAAATAAAAAAAATTTTTTAGTAACGGTTGTAATATTAACAGGTATCTTTTTCAGGTTTTTACTTCTTGGCAAACGTTGTTTCTGGTGCGATGAGTTTCTTGCAATATCTCTTAGTAATCTAACACTTGCAGAGATGTGGGAATGGGTGATAAAAAACGATGCCCATCCACCTTTGTTCTATGGCCTTTTTCATTTTTTGCTGAAGTTTACGCAGAGTGAGATAGGACTCAGGTTTTTACCTGCTGTTTTCGGTGCCTCATCAATACTCATGTTCTATCTTTTGCTTAAAAGATTCTATAGCGGTAAAAATTTTCTTCTACCTCTGGTCCTTTTTGTATTTTCTCCTGCTGCTATTCTCTGGTCACAGATGGTTAAATCCTACAGTATGATTACTTTCTTCTCACTTGTTTCAATATACTGTTTTTTCTCATTGAAAACAACAGAAAAACTCATTTATGCCGTAGGATGGGTAGTTGCCTCTATTGTCCTGTTTTATCTTCACAATTACGGTGGCATAATTTTTGCGGCACAGGTATTTACTCTAGCTATCAAACAAAATGAGTTCAGAATGAAGTGCTTTATATTACCTGTTATGATTATCATCTTAACCTATGTTCCTTATCTATCAGGACCTCTTTTATCTCAGATATCTTTTGTAAAAGGAGCTATCCACTCCATCAGGAATCCCTTTCTACGTCTTGGATATGCATTTTATTATCTGGTTTTCGGAGAAACATTATCTCCTATGAACCTTAAAATTGTTATCCCTGGCGGCCTTCTCTTCTTATACTTTTTTCTCAGAGGAATAGTAGACTGGAGAAAAAATCTTTTGAAAAATTTTTCTACAATTGTTCTGGTACTTTCATCTTTTATGTTTTTCCTTATTCCTTCTACAATACCCCAGAACCTTGTACATATACAGCCCTTATTTTTTATCATTGTTGCCACAGGAATAGATACTATTGTTCATTTCAATAAAAAGATGATTTTTTCACTACTATTGGTTATAGCAATTATTCCTTCTGTTTATTTTTATTATAGAAAAGAATGTTCCCAGTATCATGATATCAGCAAGCTAGTTCCTTATAGAGATATAAGTCGTATAATTGAGAAAGAGGAAACAGCAGGAGAGGTGGTTATCTTCTCTGAACCCAGAGATATAAGATTTAGAGAGTTTTTCTCTCCCTACAGCCCATGGGACTGGTATTACAAGGGAAAACTGCCTTTGATTGAAGTCAGCCCCGGGTGTGTGAAAAATCTTGAAACTGAACTGGTTGAATTAGACAGTAGATATGCTGGTTTCTGGCTTCTGTTAAATTATGGATTTGTTGCGCCTGAATGGAATGAAAAGATAAAGGATTTCTTTTTAGACGGAAAATCTGTTACAATAAAAGAACAAAAACTGTTGAAAAATTACTCTTTTTTACAATTTTTAAGAGAGAGAACAACAGATGAATATTTTTTCCTTGAATTTTATCACATATTAAAGGATAGAGGGGAAAAATCAATAAGAAAGCGATAATAACAGGTGGAGCGGGCTTTATAGGAGTGAATCTTGCAAGATATCTTCTCCAAAAAGGAAGGATGGTTGTCATCTATGACAATCTTTCAAGAGATGGCGTTGAAATCAACCTTGAATGGCTTCTATCCTGTAAATACAAAAATATGAAATTTATTAAAGGGGATGTCAGGGATTATAAAAAACTGAAAGAAGTCGTAAAAGGATGCACGGAGATGTATCATCTGGCGGCACAGGTTGCTGTGACAAAATCAGTAGAAAACCCTGTAGAAGATTTTGAAGTTAACGCAGCCGGAACCCTTTATCTTCTGGAAGCCGTCAGAAAGATTTCTCCTTCAGCTGTTTTCATTTTTGCCTCTACCAACAAGGTTTATGGCGAACTGCTACATATTAAATTGAAAGAAGGTAAGACACG
This sequence comes from uncultured bacterium, assembly GCA_964650875.1. Taxonomy (GTDB): domain Bacteria; phylum Ratteibacteria; class UBA8468; order B48-G9; family JAFGKM01; genus JALNXB01. The sequence goes on along the minus strand of CAZYYF010000024.1, from coordinate 6,325 downwards.
GTATTTACTTCAGGAGAAAACAGATGGTATTACCGAATTGGAAAATCTTGATTTTCATTCTCCGTACGGAAACTCCAAGGGTTCTGCTGACCAGTATGTGCGGGACTACTACAGGATTTACGGTTTGAAAACGGTTGTTTTTCGTCAATCATGTATCTATGGTGCCCATCAGATGGGCAATGAAGACCAGGGATGGGTAGCCCATTTCATAATAGAAAGTCTACTCAGTAAAAAACTGACTATTTACGGGGATGGAAAACAGATAAGAGACCTGCTTGATGTTGAAGACTTAATCAGAGCTTATTTGCTTGCAGTGGAGAAAATAGATAAGGTAAAAGGTGAAATTTTCAATATAGGCGGCGGGCCAGCAAATACTTTTTCACTACTTGAGCTTATAGGGTTTCTTAAAAAAATTCTTGGAATAGATATCAGGTATTCTTTTACTAAATGGCGTCCCGGGGACCAGAAGCTCTTTGTAAGCAACAACTCGAAAATCACCAAACAATTAGGATGGAAGCCATCAATATCAAAAGAAAAGGGCGTTGAAAAACTTGCAGCCTGGATATGGGATAATATCAATGTTATAAAAAATACTGATAAGAAAAAACTATGAAAAATATAGGTATTGTAGGAGCAGGACATGTAGGTCTTGTTACTGCTGGGTGTTTTGCCAATCTTGGATACAATGTTATCTGTACAGATAACGATGCGGAAAAAATTGAAAAAATAAAAAAATTGGCTATGCCCTTTTATGAACCTGGTCTCAAGGATATTGTAGAAGAAGCAGTTAATGCCAAAAAACTTGTTTTTACAACCTCTATAAGCAAGATGGCGATAGAAAGTGAAGTAATATTCATCGCTGTAGGGACACCTGCTACTGAAGCAGGAAGGGCTGACCTTTCTTATGTGGAAAATGTCACAGTGGAGATTGCAAAGGCACTGGCAGGTATCCAAAGAAAAGATAATAAAATTATCTATAGGCTTATTGTAGAGAAAAGTACGGTGCCTGTTCTCACAGGTGAATGGGTAAAACGAACATTTGCTCTCATGGCACCGATAGGAATAGAGTTTGATGTAGCTGCCAATCCTGAATTCTTGAGAGAAGGAAACGCCATTGCGGATTTTATGTGTCCGGATCGGGTAATCGTAGGAGTTGAAAGCGAAAGAGCAAAAAAGATTTTTCAAGAGATATACGGTCCTATCAACGCACCTCTTATTTTTACGGATGTAAAAAGTGCTGAACTTATAAAACATGCGTCTAACTGCTTTCTTGCCCTCAAAATCTCTTATATAAACGCTATATCCCAGATTTGTGAAAGGGTAGGGGCTAATGTTGAAAAAGTTGCTGAAGGTATGGGTTATGATAAAAGGATTGGCAGGGAATTTTTGGATGCAGGTATCGGATGGGGTGGTTCATGTTTTCCAAAGGATGTGGCGGCTTTTATAAAACTTGCAGAGGATCTTGGGTATCATTTCAACCTCCTTAAGGAAGTTCAACATATCAATAGTCAACAGAGATTTCTCGTTATAAAAAAAGCAAAAGAACTACTGTGGAACCTGAAAGGAAAAAAAATAGCGGTTTTAGGGCTTTCTTTCAAGCCTGATACCGACGATATAAGAGAATCTCCTTCTATAGAGATTATAGACCTTTTGTTAAAAGAAGGGGCAATTGTCAGATGTTATGACCCACAGGCTATGGATAATATGAGGAAAATTTTCCCGGATATTACTTATTGCACAGACCCCTATCAGGCAGCAGAAAATGCCTCTATAATAATTTTTTTAACCGCCTGGAAAGAGTTTAAAAACCTTGATTTTAAACAGATAAAGGAACTTCTAACGACACCTTATATTATTGATGGTAGAAATTTCCTTGATGGTCTAAAACTCAAAAACGAAGGATTTATTTATAAGGGAATAGGGAAAAATATATGAAAGAAAAAAAAGTTTTTATAAGTGGAGGAGCAGGATTCATAGGAAGTTTTTTATGTAGCTATTACATCAACAGAAACTGTGAAGTGTGGTGTATAGATAATCTACTTACGGGCAGTAGAGATAACATTGCAGAATTTTTAAAAGATAGAAATTTTAAATTTATAGAAAAGGATATCATAGGTTTCAACCCGGAAAATATGCCTTCGGATTTTGATTATATCTTTCACTTTGCAAGTCCTGCCTCACCTCCTGATTATTTTCGGTATCCTATTGAGACACTGCGGGTCAATTCTATAGGTACTGAAAACTGTCTTAATCTAGCGCTCAAATGTAAGGCGGCTTTTCTTTATGCATCCACTTCTGAGGTTTATGGTGATCCCTTGATACCTATCCAGAATGAAGAATACTGGGGAAATGTCAATTCCATAGGTGTACGTTCGGTTTATGATGAAGGTAAAAGATACGGCGAAGCCATAGTGATGGCTTACCACCGGAAATATGGTATGAACACACATATTGTGCGGATATTTAACACTTATGGTCCGCGCATGCGACTTGATGATGGAAGGGCGATACCAAATTTTGTATATCAGGCACTTACCGGACAACCTCTTACTGTTTATGGAGATGGAAAGCAGACCAGGAGTTTTTGTTATATAGATGATTTGATAAGGGGGATTGTTCTTCTGATAGAAAAAGGGTATCACCTGCCCGTCAATCTTGGCAATCCTGTAGAGTTTACTGTTATACAACTTGCAGAACTGATACAAAAAATTACAGGGAAGAAAACCGAGATAACTTTTATGCCTCCACTTGAAGACGACCCGAAAAGGAGAAAACCTGATATTAGAAGGGCAAAGGAACTTTTAGGGTGGCAACCTGAAATTTCTCTTGAAGAGGGGTTGAAAAAAACCATAGACTATTTTAACAACAAAATAGCAATAAACACAGAGGGGAAACAATGAGAAAGGTACTTGTTACTGGAGGTTCTGGGTTTATAGGCAGCCATCTTGTTGACAGGCTCGTTGAAAAAGGCTACAAGGTTACTATTTTTGATAATCTTGAAAAACAGGTCCATCCTTTTGGATTGCCCGAGTATCATAACCTTAAAGCAAAATTTATAAGAGGAGATGTGCGAAAAAAAAATGTGTTCAAGGATGCCGTTAAAAATTCTGATATTGTAGTACACCTTGCAGCGGCTGTGGGTGTTGGGCAATCGCAGTACCAGATTGCCAAATATGTGGAAACCAATATCCAGGGCACAGCAAACCTGCTGGACATCCTTGTAAATGAAAAACATACTGTGAAAAAACTTCTTGTCGCATCGTCTATGAGCATTTATGGAGAAGGTCTGTATCTGTGTGGAAAATGCGGAAAGGTGAAACCACCACTTAGAGATTTTGCCGGTTGTAATAAAGAAAAAATCTTATGGGAACCTCTATGTCCCTATTGTAGAGGTTCCTTGAAACCTGTTGCCACTACGGAAGATACTCCTCTTATGTCTAATTCCATATATGCTATTTCAAAGAAAGAACAGGAAGAGATGTCTCTAATGATAGGAAAAACCTATGGTATTCCTGTTACAGCCTTAAGGTTTTTCAATGTCTATGGGCCAAGACAATCTCTTTCAAACCCTTATACAGGAGTTGCTGCTATCTTCTTAAGCAGGATAAAAAACGGTAATCCCCCTGTGGTGTATGAAGATGGGCTGCAGACCAGGGATTTTATATGGGTGGGAGACATAGTTGAGGCCTGCATTCTTTCCCTTGAAAAGGAACAAGCAAATTATCAGGTTTTTAATGTTGGTTCAGGTATACCCATAAGCATTGTGGATATAGCGAAAATACTTATAAGACTTCTGGGTATAAAAAATCTTGAACCAGCAATTACATGCAAATTCAGAAAGGGAGATATCCGCCACTGTTATGCAGATACCCGTAAAATAAAGAAAATAATAGGATTTGAACCAAAGGTACCTTTTGAACAGGGGCTGAAAAAACTTATTAGATGGTCTAAAACAGTAAAGTCAGAGGATAGGTTTGCAAAGGCGTCTGATGAGTTGAAGAAAAAAGGACTTATATGAAACTTAGTGTAATTATTCCTGCAAGAGATGAGGAGGAAAACATTGAGCAGACGATTAAAAATCTACTACCTTTCATTCAGCCTGCGGATATGGAAATCATAGTTGTAAATGACCATTCACAAGACAGAACACCAGATGTTATTAACCAATTGCAGAAGAAGTATTCTTTTATAAAAATTATCGATAATTTTAAGGAGCCAGGTTTTGCCAATGCTCTTAAGACAGGATTTGAAAATGCCCAAGGAGAATTTGTTATACCTTTTATGGCTGATAGTTGCGATGACCCACAAACGTTATCTCTTATGTTGAAGAAAGTTAAAGAAGGGTATGATGTTGTATGTGGCTCGCGATATATAAACAAAGGTAGGAGGGTAGGGGGACCGCTCATACAGGGCTATTTTTCACGGATGGTAGGTATTACCCTTCATCTTTTCACAAGAATACCTACCAGCGATGTTTCTAACGCCTTTAAGATGTACAGACGGGATGTCTTGCTTTCTTTTAATTTACATCAGAAAGGCTTTGCAATATCTATGGAAGCATGCATAAACTTTTTTTTTGCTGGTTATAAAATCTGTGATGTTCCTACTACCTGGTATGGAAGAAAAAAAGGCAAGTCTAAATTCAAACTCTCCAAAACACTTCCCTACATAAAACTTTATTTTTATACGATATGGAAAAAGTGGATATCTCTGTCGTAATACCGGCATATAATGAGGAAAAAAGAATTATTCCTACCCTTGAAAAGGTTTATGAATATTTCATAAAAAGAAATGAAAAGTTTGAAATAGTTGTGGTTGACGATGGAAGTAAAGACAATACTGTAGCCTCAATAAAAAGTTTTGCGGAAAAATGTAAATGTACAGGTATAAGAATTATTCAACATGCGAAAAACAAGGGGAAAGGAGCTGCTGTTAGGACAGGAGTTCTTAATACCACAGGCGACCTTATACTTTTTTCTGACGCCGATTTATCCACACCTATTGAAGAGTTTGAAAAACTGGCATCTATAATAAGAGAAGAAAAGTATGATATTGCAATAGGTTCACGTAGTATGAAGGGTTCAATGATAGTTGTGCCACAACCTTTCTACAGAAGACTTATAGGCAAAATGTTTCCCTATCTTGTAAGGTTGATAGTTTTGAAAAATTTTAAAGATACCCAATGTGGATTTAAGTTGTTCACAAAACAAGCAGGTAAAATACTCTTTACCGAACTGAAGACAGAAGGCTTTGCTTTTGATGTTGAGATCCTTTACAGGGCTGTTAAAAAAAACTATAAGGTTAAAGAAGTCCCTGTTATGTGGATAAATTCAAATCTGTCAAGGGTAAACCTTTTCAGGGACCCTTATCTTATGTTTACTGACCTTTTGTTTATAAGGAGAAATGTCCTTTAATGAAGAGACATGCAGGTTTATTTTTTATTACTATCATTGTTATATGTCTTGAAGTGTTGGGCATTCAATGGGGGATCCCTAAAGATGCCTATCGCAGATTTTATTACAAAGATGGAAATGTTCCGGTTGATATAAACAGCATAACTGAAGAGTATGTAAAAAAAAGCTGGGAGAAATCCCGTCTTTCTCTTGAGGAAGGAAAAATACCACGTTCTGTTTTTAACATACTACGTTCTTTTCATCCTGATGAACATAACATACTTAAAAGTATAAGCAATATGAACCCTCATTCAAAGGATTTTAACCCCCATTTTTTTGAGTATCCGTCATTTTTTATATATTTTACAGCATTCTTGCTTTTAATTGCTTCTCTTTTGGGTATGATAAAGGTAACATCTGATATATCCTTTTATTTTATGAATCCAGGCGAGATGGGTAAGTTTTTTCTCCTCGGAAGGAGCGGTGTAGTTTTTTTATCCATCCTCGGAGTAATTTTATTGTATAAGACTGCTGAAAATTTTTTTGATAGAAAAACCGCTTTGTTATCCTCATTTATGTTGGGAATAACCCCTCTTTACATGCTCAATAGCCATTTTATGACCGTTGATATACCTATGGTATTCTGGATAATAGTAGCACTCTATCTATTTTCTCTTTTCTGGAAAAACAACAGAGTCGCTTTTTTTTATATGGCATCTATAGCATTGGGTTTTGCAGCAGGCACCAAGTACCCAGCGGTTTTTATCTGGTTAATGATTCCTCTAATGTATGCAGGGAAAAAAGAGAAGGTAAAAGCAATTTTTTCTTCTGTCGTTGTAAAGGCCCTTTTGCTGGCAACGATTATTTTCTTTTTCACAACTCCTTATGCCATATTATCATTTAACGAATTCAAAAGAGACCTTTTATACCAG